>JBDZWB010000168.1:0-4065 GCA_040255975.1 Nitrosopumilales archaeon | reverse complement strand
TATTCCAATGTCGCCAAAGGTCCTCACTCTGACATCTGCCGGCTTTTTCAGCTCGGCAGTCCTGTGCCCGACAATGTACTCGATGCCTGCCTTGTCGGCAGCGTCTACGAGCCTCTGGGTGACAATCCCGTCTATCACCAGTAGCTTGGCGCCTTCTGCGCTGTCAAGCCTCTTGATGACTTCGGACACTGGCACTTTGAGCAGTGTGTTCAATGAGCCGTCGAGAACTACCGCTTCAAGTGTCTCGTTTATCTGCGGATAGACGCCTCTGACGGCGGTAAGTACCTCCGGCTTGTCCTCAGCAAGAACTTCCTTTGACGGCTGTGAAGGGGCAACAGATTCTTGTGGGGGTGGTGCGCGGTATTCCTCTCTTGGCTCGCGGTCGCGGTCCCTGCGCTGATGCCTCCTGTCTCGGTCGCGATCACGTTCACGTTCGTGCGAAACGTGAGCGTGTTGTTGTGGCTCTGCTATTGAAAGCGCATCCTTCAAAATTTCTGCAAGCTCTATCGGCGTGCATTCCTCGACCTCTCTTCCAGGCGGCGCCCGGAGAACCTTGTCGATCTTGACAACACCGTGCAGTTCTTTGAGAATGAGGTCGCCGGCTCTGTCGCCGTCCAAGAACGCCACCACGCGCTTGCCATCAGTAAGCTTTGTGACGGTCTCGTCGATGCGCGCGCCTTCGATGGCAATGGCGTTGTCAAAGCCTGCACGGAGCAGGTTGATCACGTCCGCCCTTCCTTCAACCAGTATTATCCAGTCGGAATCGAAAACTCCTGTTCCACATGCCAGCTGGGCCTTGCCAAAGCTTGTGAGCTTGCCCGGCTTGCTTGCATCATAGACATCCTTGAGCATCTCTTCTCCTTCGCTTATTGTCTTTGTCGCCCAGTCCTGCACGATCTTTTTGGCGCGGTCGACGATGACCTTCTTCTTTATCGCGCGGATGTCGTCGATCCCCACCAAGTTGAACTTGGCCTGGAACGGCCCGACCTTGTCGATGCTCTCAATGGCCGCCGCAATGAGCGCAGCGGTAGAGATGTCTGTGCTCATTGGTATGAGGGCGTCTCCCTTTGCCATGTTGCCCTTGGTGTCAACGTTTACTTCGATTCTTCCAACCTTGGATACTTTTTGCAGTTCATTCAAGTTCATTTCTGGTCCGAGGAGACCTTCGGTCTGTCCAAAAATAGCACCGATAATATCGGCCTTCTCAACCAAACCATCAACTTCAAATTTTAATTTGACATGATATTTTACGATACCTGTGCTAGGCAATTTCTTTCATAACCTCGTAGTTTTGGTATGTGAAACATTTTTCCTTGCTTGAATATAAGTGCTTTGTGAAGTGTGAGAGCGATAGCTTATGTGTAAAAGTACAAGTCCTTGCGGCTGCCGGTTATGCCGGACAGGCGCGGTGCATATGTCACCAGATCTTCGACGTGCCTCACCTTGCCGTTTGTTATCCTTGCAAGGGCCCGCTTGTACGAAAGGCTCACGCTGTGCCTGCGCGACTGCAGCTGCGACACTAGCCGGCTAGTGAGATACTTGCCTGTCCTGTCCATGTCCAAGAGCAGAATCATCTTCCTGTCGGCGTCATGGCTGTCGAGAAAGTCAGCTATGCCCTTAAAGTGATGGAAGACTGCGGGGTTGCCGGTAAACCCGACCATGGAGAGCGCCTCGGCGTCGCGCTTGCCTTCAACTACAACGACAGACCCCTTTTCAGATTCCTCGTTGAGCATGCCGATAAAACTGCGCAGCCGTTCGACGGTCTCGTCGTCAATGGCGTTGTATTGGTAGCCCATCGGCCGGTCTTTACTTGGTGAATGTGAGATTTAACATTTTGCCCTCAAATGGAATAAATAAGATGCACGAGGATACCGGCTGTTGCCCAAGATACTGTCAGTGCAGAACATTTCATGTGAGACTCTAGGTACACTTGATCAGATGTTCAGATCCGACGGCTTTGAGATTGAAAAGATCGATGCTCAGAATGGAAGTGTCCCTGCCACCTCAAAGGGCTATGCCGCAGTCGTAATCCTTGGTGGACCCATGGCAGTCTATGATAACCTGCTCTACCTGCAGCAGGAACAGGAGCTCATAAGAGACGCCATGAAAAACAATACGCCAGTCCTCGGCGTTTGTCTTGGCTCGCAGCTCATCGCCCAGGCGGCAGGCGGCCGGGTGTACAAGGGCAAAAAGAAAGAGATCGGATTGAGCTCTGTCTACGTTACACCCGCAAGCAGCAACGACATCTTTAGGGGAGTGACTGACAAGACGATCAAGGTCTTCCAGTGGCATGGCGACACGTACGACCTGCCGTCAAACGCGAAAATGCTTGCATACTCTGACCTCTACCCCCAGGCGTTCCGGATAGGATCTGCAGTCGGCATCCAGTTCCATCTCGAAGTCGACAGACCGATGATAGAGTCGTGGATCAAGGAATACAGTGCTGAGGTGAGCGCAGAAAAGATCAACCCTGCAAAAATATTGCCGTCGACTGGTGACCTTGAAGAGCTGTCGGCAAGATGCAGGACGGTCTACAACAATTTTACTCGCGTCCTAAAGTAGCTAGGCCGGTAGAATCGTCTTGCGTTGCTCGTATTGCCTGAACCGGTGGAATGCGATGCACTGCTCGACTGCAACTTGCTCAAAGCGGCACTTTGCCTTTTCATCATGATAATATCTGCAAAACCGCGCATACCTGCAGGCCATCTGGTTGCAGCCGGCACTGCAAATTATAATTAAGAATTAGACGAATGTTCTGCATTGGCTGTAAAATTCGCAGATAAAGTATGTTTCAATCTTGAGGTAACTATATAGGAAGCTGAACTGGATTTTTTCTTCACCATGGCCAATGAGAAGGTACAGAAAATCTTTAATGACGTTTATTCGACCAAGGAAAAAGTAATCACTGAAGAGCTCGCTAAACAGGTTTTGACCGAATACGGGGTAAAGGTGCCAAAGTATGCTTTGGTAAAAAGCGCAGATGAAGCCGGCGCGCAGGCACAGGTTGTTGGCTACCCGCTCGTAGCCAAGATAGTTTCTCCACAAATTCTGCACAAGACCGACGTAAAGGGAGTCAAGGTAGGGCTGCAGAACGAGGCCGCAGTGAAGGAAACGTTCAATGACATGTACGGCAGGTTGAGCAAGCAGTACAACGTAAAGGGCGTTCTCCTAGAAAAGATGGCCGCCCCCGGAGGAGTCGAGATCATTGTCGGCCTCCAGAACGATCCGCAGTTTGGCCCGGTAATCATGGCCGGCATCGGCGGCATCTACACCGAAGTCTTCAAGGACGTTTCTTTCAGAGTGCTCCCGATAACAAAGGAAGACGCCATCAGCATGATAGAGGACCTGAAGGGCAACAAGATACTGAAGGGCTTCCGCGGCATGCCGCCGGTCAACATGAACACGCTGGCAGAGGCTCTTGTCAACATCGGCAAGTTCGGAACAGAGATGGCTCCGTTCTACGAGAGCATTGACTTTAACCCGGTGATATTCTACGAAAACGACTATGTCGTAGTCGACGCGAAAATCCTCCTTCGCGAAAAGCCAGAACCAGAGATCATATCAAAGGCACAGCCCGACTCACAGTACATGAATTTGTTCTTTGATGCAAAGTCTATCGCGCTCATTGGCGCATCGCCTGAAGCGGGCAAGGTAGGCAATTCGGTTCTAGAGAGCATGGTCAAGCACGACTACAAGGGCAAGGTCTACCCGGTCAACGCAAAGGGATACCCGGAGATCATGGGCATCAAGGCATACAAGAGCCTCGATGACATTACGGACAAGGTAGATCTAGTCGTCGTGACTGTCGACTTGAAATTCGTCCCCGATCTGCTAAAGTCGGCTGCAAAGAAGGACATCCACAACTTTGTCATTATTTCCGGCGGAGGCAAGGAGCTTGGAGGCGAGCGCGCCGCGATTGAAGCGCAGATAAAAGAGTTGTCGCAGCAGCTTCGGATCAGGATCATCGGCCCCAACTGCATCGGCATGTTCAACGGCGAGAACCGCCTTGACTGCGCATTCCAGGGGCACGAAAGGATGCTCCGCCCCAAGCAGGGCAATGTTGCA
>JBDZWB010000167.1:0-4073 GCA_040255975.1 Nitrosopumilales archaeon | reverse complement strand
CAAGGCTACCTAGACAAGATTGCTCCAAACGTCTCTGACACTTGGAGAACTGACGAAATCTACCTGAAAGTGAAAGGTGACACAAAATACCTCTATGCCATGATGGATGACGCGACAAGGTTCATGATAGCGCAGCAGGTAGCAGACAGCAAATACACCCAAGACGTAAGACCACTTTACAGACAAGCGAAAGAAGCGATGGGAAAGAAGCCAAAGACGCTTATCAGCGATGGCGCGCCGAATTTCCACAACGCTTGGAAAAAAGAGTATTTCACTTTCAAAGAGCAAGGTCAACAGCAGCACATCAGGCACATTCACCTAGACGGTGATCATCACAATAACAAGATGGAAAGGCTCAACGGCGAGATACGTCAGCGTGAGAAAACCGTCAGGGGTATAAAGAAGGATGATAGCGTTCTTTTGCAAGGATACCAGCTCTACCACAACTATTTCAGAGAACATCAAGGGTTAGCAGGTAAAACACCCGCAGAGGTAGGCGGCATACGTATCGAAGGCAAGAACAAGTGGATTACTGTTATCCAAAATGCATCAAAATCATTTGATAATTAGATTGGATCGTTTATCCACAATATTGATCTGGTTGACAGGCTTTGGACTGATAGGTGTAATTATGGTGACGATGATCTACCGACAATACCTACCAGACCCTCTACGAAACATCGTTTTCTTTTTGTTATTGGGCATGGCATTATCAGGAATTGTCATAACCATCCTTTCAAGATTAAAAAGATCAAATAATCACATACGACGAGACTGAACATGAATTGCTACGATACCAAGATAAACACCGATTACGGTGAGCGTACTATAGACTCTGGAATAAACATCATCAAGCGTATTTTCGAGTGGAGCAATTTTTACAATCTTATAGTCAGAATATTGAATCATTCTGATACTGGGAACAGTCTCACCGAGGTAAATGCCATATTCACCCTCCACAGCATAGACAACTTTTCGGTGATTTTTGTAAACACCTTCACTATCAACAAATGGAAGCTCAAGTCCACAAACGAATGTCGGAAAATATTTCTCCTGTTCTTCCCTAGGAATTGGGCTGCAATTGGTTCCCTCAAATCCAACAATATAGCGTTGTGGCAAACCAGAACCTACACCACTTGTGAATGTCTTATTGAGAGCAAGGTATTCACTGAGAGATTGCGGATCGGGGTGGATGGTAACAAAAATTTCTACATAACTCTGCGCACCAAATGTGAAAGAATACGCGTTAATGATGGCAGTAAGATTTCTTGCAGGATTATTGGGTTTAGGAAGCTCAATGTAGTTATGCGGCTGAACATATTGAATTTGATGAAACCAAATTACGATGCATACAGCGAACACAGCGGCTATTCCGATTTTCAGAATTGCTTCTCTGTTTCGTAGCCGATCTTCATCAGAAAGAGGTTCAGTTTCATATATTTCTTGAATATAGGTTAGGAAGAACTTTAGACGTTCTGAAAAAGAGTCAGGAACATTGCGACGCGAATCATTCCTGTTTCTTCTCATACTTAGGAATACCAACGAAATGAATATGGCTACTGCAAGAGCTAATGCCCCTATTATCGCCTCGATAGTCACTATTCAACCAACTTTGGCTATTGCCAGCTACAAAGCTTGAACGGGTATCTTAAAAAACTACTGCTACGAGTAGACAACGTCATTATCAGCCGACGGAAGTTAACAGGAAGAAAATTTGCATCCAACCGATACTAAGTTAACAGTACCGTGGCGGAGGTTCTGTTAACTTGGCGGGTGCTGACGAATAATGAAAAGCCTGTTACCACCCGATAGGTTAACAATGCCGTTGTACTAGCTGTTGATGTACCTGAAAAATATATACTCGCCCAATCTATGTAAAGTGATATGGCGACTAACACTGTCCGCTTGCACCGGGTGATCGTTGCAAAGCCAGAGAAGGTCTACCAAGCATTTCTGACTGCTGATGCCTTGGCAAAATGGATCCCGCCCAATGGCTTTACCGGAAAGGTTCATCATATGGACCCAAGAGTCGGCGGCTCATACAAAGCATCTTTCACGAACTTTACTACGGGCAAGAGTACATCGTTTGGAGGAGAATATCTAGAGCTTGTACCTAACGAGCGTCTGCGCTATACTGACAATTTCGACGACCCGAATTTAAAAGGAGAGATACAGGTTACAGTAGATCTGAAGAAGGTGTCGGTTGGTACAGAGTTGACAATCGTGCAGGCCGGTATCCCAGATGTCATTCCGCTTGAAGCTTGTTATCTTGGCTGGCAGGAATCTCTTGCGAATTTGGCAAGACTCGTCGAGCCTGAAATCCCAGATTAATGATGATGCATCTAATCGGGAGTAAAATCCTTTCTCCTTTCCTTGGGCAGGAGATCAAGCAATATTTCATAGGTACTGTTTTAACTTGCCGGTTGATGAGGGATTATGAGAAGCTTGGCACCACCCGATAAGTTAACAGCATCTGCAAGTACGCAATTTTCCTATGCGAAATAATGATTCACCACTATGAGGGAGGCAGGCCAACAGCAGATCTGTATGCACTTATCTGTTCAGGGGCCAGCGAAAACAATAACGACCTAAGCTCTGACTGGATCTTCAAGTATTCATATGCCTTCTTCCACTCTCCTGCGGGATAGAATTCCTCAATGCTGTCAGCGCCGTTTAGGTTTTTTGCAGCTACCACCTTGCCATTGCTATCAATGCGAAGTGGTTGCCACCCATCGATAGAGCTTCCTTCCCTTGAAGCAACTTCCAGCTTTTTGTGCAACTCTATCATCCTCTCCACTACAGGATCGGCCAACGGTTAACTTTGCACAAATTATCTATTAAATCGCCAGCACGATTTTCGGTTCAGAGAATGTCACGCGCCTGCAGGGCCAGCTGAGTTCGACGGCTCGCCTTGGCTGGTATGACTGCTATGAAGTAAGCCATCCAATCGAAATCCAAGCTGGCCCCGGTTAAAGGCGCGTGTTGATTGCAGTCGCTATTACTGAGCTCATTGAATTAAATTTAAAGAATAGCCCAATTCTCGAATCAGAAAGTAAGAAAAAAGAAAGGAGACAGGGCGGGTCTAGTATTCCCTGTTCCAGTATGGGGTGATGGTCGCCTCGGTCGGCTTTTCCTTCTTGATAAAGTTCACAGTCTCCCTCATTACCTGCTGAGCCCACTTTTCAAATTCCTCTTCTCCATTGGATTCCGGAGCGCCGACAAAGTCGATGCCTGCCCCCTCCAGCGCCTCAGCTACTGCGTCAAAGCCACTGCCGCTTCCGGTAGCCGGAACCAGCACGACGCGCACAGCGCCTGTTTCTTCCAGCATTTTCTCTATCTGGCTCACGGCGTTGGCTACTGCTACTGCCTTTAGGTCTGGCCAGTCCTCTCGGGCGGTGACAGCCAGCGAATCGGCAAACTTCATCTTCTTTTCAACGTAGGCCGCCGCGTTTGCCATCTCTTCCTTCATGGCATTGTCGTTGGCATCAGACCGTGCGCCGTGTCCCACAAACACCAGTATCTCGTTTCTTGGATTCTCACTGACCGCCTTTGCCTGCTCTAGGAATATGTTTCTGAGTATCGGGTGGTCGGGTCTTGCCGGCTCCGCAAACACAATGATAACATCATCGCTAACTGCTGAAGCAGGTACTGTAGCCTGTCCCATGTAATTGCACAAGCCCGTTGTCGGAGAGATAAAGCCTGGACAATAGTTGTATTCTTCGATTCCACCAAACACTCCTCTTGTAAGATTGTGTATTACGGTTGATTTGGGTCCGAACATATCTGTATACATGAACACCACATATTTCACATCCCCATCGAGCGCCGCCAGCCCGGCATCCCAGTTGTATGGCATGTGATATATGACTTCGGTCGGTGCCTTGAACTTCTTCTCAACCATAGTTTCCATTGCCATCATCCTATCGTGGTTTGGAGTGCCGTGGTGGTTCATCATGTCGCCATGCGTGTAGAGCAATACTCCAATGTCTTTTTTGGGACTCTTGGATTTGTCTGATATGTCAAAGACATCAGTCACGCAGGTGCCCGCCTCAGACTCTGTCAGCTGTACTGTC
>JBDZWB010000166.1:0-4075 GCA_040255975.1 Nitrosopumilales archaeon | reverse complement strand
ATGACATCGCCGTCCTCTGCGGTGGAGAGCTCGTCCATCACCGCCTTGGCCTCCTTTTTTCCAAACGAGATCTTTTCCTTTGCTTCTCCTAGCGTGAACATGCCGCAAGAGCCAGATGTCCCCATGCCTGCAGACAGTGCCTTTGCCTCGATGGTCGATGGCTTTGGTATATCAAAGGCGACCGAGCTGTCCTTGATCATCTTGCCTGCGAAATAGCCAAGCAGCCCATAGTCAAGCTCGCTTTCAAACTTGAAATCCTGTTTTATGCCGACCTTTGGATTTCTTCCTTCGTCAAGCCGCAAGTCAGAGAGAGGGGCCTTGCCAGTGACAGAGCTGGCAAGGGCGGACAGCGCACTTTCCTTGTTTGTCCTTAACCCCATAAGTGAATTTGAAAACACGGCAGCGTTGCTTTCTGCAAAGCTGACTGCAGAACCCTTTCCGGCAGGTCGAACACTTCATACGGGGTGCAAGTAAAAGACGGCGCGGCTCCAATCCGCTCATACGATTTTGCAATGCTCGCCTGCTTTTCCTGGAACTTTTCAGAGATGCCTTCTGGATGGTTCCTGTCGTAGCCCATAGGGTTGACCGTCGTATTTACTGCGACCCTGGCAGCACTGCTGAAATTTTCAAGGAACTGCACGCCCGCGTCCCCTATGGTGTTGTAGTTGACGCCGGAAACATGCGCCCATTTTATCGGGACTAGCTTTTTCGCATCGGTGGCCTCGCCTATTGCGACCAGAATCCTGTATGCCGATGCGAGCGCCTCGCCTTTCCTGCCTGCGAGCGCTTCTTCTTCGTCCCTTGTAAGCTCCAAACAGTTATTGTTTCTCGGGAGACTATAAGAACCATTACGCAATTATATGCTCTGCACAAAGTCTTCTACATTGGCTGCAAAGCGCCAGATGGGATTCATTCTAAAAAAGATGGAGCAGGCGCTCAACCGCGAAAAGCCTCCGAGGCTCACCGCGCTCAGGGGATTACAGATGGAGGAGCAAGGTGACCCGTTCAAGATACTCATAGGGACAATTTTGTCAGCACGCTCACGGGACGAGAATACCACCAAGGTTGTCAACAGGCTCTTTGCAAGATTCAAAACTCCGCAGGACTTGGCGGCGGCTGACATCGAGGAAATAAAAAAGATAATCCATAGCATTGGGTTCTACAATGTAAAAGCAGAGCGCATCAAGCAGGTTTCACAGGTCCTTGTCAGCAGGTTCAGCGGGCAGGTGCCATCCAACATTGACCAGCTCTTGGAGCTGCCAGGCGTGGGCAGAAAGACTGCAAACTGCGTGCTAGTCTATGCGTTTGACAAGCCTGCAATACCAGTAGACGTGCATGTACACCGGATTTCAAACAGGCTCGGGCTGGTTAGCACCAAGACGCCCGAACAGACAGAGATCGATTTGAACAGGCTCGTGGACCGGCGGCTGTGGACAAGGGTGAACGACACGTTTGTAATGTACGGCCAGAACATATGCCTGCCAGTAAAGCCAAACTGCAAAATCTGCGACCTGAAAAAGGTATGCCGCTACTATTCTAGTCTGCCTACCTCTTGTTGAAGATCAAGAGGCCCGCTATTAGAGCGCCAACGCCAGCCGTGACTCCAAGCGGCACGTAGTATAGTGAGGACTGGTCAAATCTTCCATGGAGTATTTCGAACGAGATGCTACCAGAGAAGGCATTTGCAGTAGTCTTGTTGTCGTCATTGCCATAGACAGCTATGGAGCTGAGCGCAAAGCCTTCAACATCCAGCCTATCGACAACAATCCTCCTGCCGTTGGTGACAGTGATTCCGCTGTTGTCGACACTGGTCACCGATATTGGGGCGTCTGTAGACCAACCATTCAGTTCATCGTACATGCGGGCATATCCAGTTTCCTCCGTATTGAACGCTACCCAATACCTCTTTGATTCTCCGCCGTACATCACAAGTTCGATGTACTTTTCACTGGGCGCGGCTTCTTGGAACCGAATCACAGTCTTTGAGTCGTTGTTCTGAACATACTCTAGGTTGTTCCGAATCGTCATTATCCAACTTGCGTCCTTTGGTTCGTCAAAAGTGTAGACCAACGGGTTGTCTTCGTCACGGTTTGACGCGTCGTAAGATAGAGTGAAACTCTCGCTCTTGTCAGTCTTGAATTCTTGATAATCCTGTGCCATTGCTACCGTCGGCATTATGATCAGAAACGAGATTAGTGCTGCAAGCAGCGGACGCATGCGAAAATTGAATCGCTTTAGTAATATATACGACTCGCCACAGTAACTGCTACGCGACCATCTCTCTAAAGTCGCTTACCTTGCAGTCATATCTGAGGCTTTTTTCGGAAAGTGCCTGTGATCTCTTCCTCAAGCTAGGCTTGATGGACAAGATCGTTCTCTCAGTGCGCCTGCACTGGATGGCATTCCTTATAAGGCAGTTTGCAGCCCTGCTTTGGCAGATTTTATGGTCAAAGGAGGTGGAACGCTCGTTCCAAGCATTCCTGATATAATGGCAACCGAAAGTAATAGATGGTAGTAATAGGTTGTATACCGCTGCCGGTTCATTGATAGGTAAGAAAGCTCTGGTTGCACTGTCCTTATTGCTGATTCTGGCATTGCCGATATCGGCATTTGCAGAGTCATTTACCGTGACTACCAACAAGAACATTTACACTCCTAACGAGAAGGCCATAATCGTTGGAGCCATACAAGGGGATGCACCTGGTGGCTATGCTGTCCTTATGACTGTAACTGGGTCGTCAGGAGTTTGTGCTGCACAGAATATCTTGCCGTCAGCAGACAAGTCGTTCATATCAAGGCCAGTTAATCTTGAAAATTGCGGTCTTGGAGAAATCAAGGTATCAGCTTCATATGCTGGCCAAATGGCTACATCTACATTTGTGATTTCTAGCAGCGCCCAGACTGATGCGGGCAGCAAGATCGAGCTTCGTGTATTGAAGAATGTCCTAATACAGGCGCAGAATTCTGTCAATACACGCGTGAAAGTATTGATCGAAGGCGGCTATATCTTGCCTGAAGAAGTTGCGCGAATATACGGCGAAGGAGTCTCTGAAGCGTCGCTTGCGCTCCAAGCCATGGAGTTTGGAAACGATACAGAGGCAAAGAAGCACATGATACTTGCTCTTCGGGACTTCAGGGAGGTTCTAAGCATTCTCTCTGAAGATAATGTAGCCCGGTTTGAGCAGACTGCAGAGCAGAGAGCTGCAAGAAACGACAACTCTAGGATCATTGGGACGTACAACGTCCTCCAGACGTATTATTATCGTCTTGCCGAGCTGGCAGAGAAGAGTGGGACTGACAAGGAAAGGGAATTTGAAGACGCCGCAAATCTTTTGTCAGATGCACGACGGATGATAGATGAAGAAAACTATGAAGCCGCTGTGTTGGCCTTGGATCGTGTAAGCCTACTTCTTGAGGACATTCGGATGGGCTTGGTTGGCAGCGGGACATCTGAAGAGAACCTTGCAACATATGCAAATAACACTAGCCTCGAAAATGAAGAGGCAGCCAGAAGGCTAGCAGAAGCGGCAGACAGATTTGAAAAGACCGCCTTGGAACTCCTCAACGAAACCCGTTCGACAGAAGCGCATACAAAGCTACAGGAAGCACTCTCTTTGATTGCCCGCGCAAGAGTGGACTTGGAGGAATGGCAACTCGATTCTGCAAGAGATAGCTTGTCAGCGGCTTACAGGGCTATCGACGAAGCCAGACATTTAATGAAAGATGGCGTCAACAGCGGCAAAGACCGGAGCAGTAATGGCAACAAATAGCCGCATTTTCAGCCAGTAATTCCTGTATATTTCTTCGCCGCCTAGCTAGCGAATCGTGGATTTCGTGCATTTTTTCTGACCTGCGCGCTGTCTATGCAAGCTTGAAAAGTCGTCAAAACATACGCAAAAAGCTGGTTTTTAGTTTGACCTAAAATTTACTAATGCTGTTTTCTGCACAAAGCTGCCTGCGCAGGACTGAAACGACCGTTCCACTGTGCGAGTTCCGCCCTCCCCCTAAATAACCTAGTAGACTCTACCAATCCTATGTCTGAACGCAAGAACAACAGAGGAAAGATAGAGATAAT
>JBDZWB010000165.1:0-4104 GCA_040255975.1 Nitrosopumilales archaeon | reverse complement strand
AATCTTGGTTTCTGACGGGCTGCCATCAGGCTATCCGGGAATCGAAGGCGAATTTGCCAATTCTGTAAAGGAGCTTGCAAGATACGGGATAGACCTGGCAGCGCTCAGCGTTGCCGGCAGCGGCATCAAAAAGACGATACGCAAGGCCAGGATAGTCGACCAGCCGACGGATCTGGTGAAGGAGTTTTTGGATATCTATTACACCCTTTCCTCATAGTTCCCTCTCGGGGTCATCCGTTCCCTGTGGCGGCCAAAAATACATCTCAAATCGTGCTAAATTGTATTTATTATGGGTTGAGAGAGAAAAATTACGAGTTTCCCCTCATTTCTTAGTAAACTCTGTGTCAGTCTCGCTGCCTACACCAGCTATTTTATATACTGCTAGTAGCTTGTTCTAGTTCCCTGATCCAGAATGGCTGCAAAAATGGACGAATTCAAAGTATCGAACCCAAATATGGACATTGAAAACAACCTGATATCCGAGCTCCAAAAGCTGGATCTGACGCTTAACGAAGCAAGGATACTGTTGTTCCTTATGACGCACGGTCATTCGACAGCAAGCGATGTTTCCAGGAACACTGGAATCCAGAGGACCGAAACCTACAACTATATTTCAACCCTGCTTGCAAAGGGGGTAGTCTTTTCAACCTTTGACAGGCCGCAGAAATATTATGCTCTTCCGATCAACGAAGTTATCGACTGCCTTGTCCAGACAAAGCAGAATGCCCTGCAGACCATAGCGGAGAAAAAGAAGGACTACCAGGGAATGGTAGAAGCGATTCTTAGCAGCACGGTCGTCCCAGACTCTGACAAGAAAGAAAGCTACCAGATTGTCATGGGCGAAAATTCGATAAACGCCAAGATAAAGAGGATGCTTGCAGAGGCAAAGGAAGAGGTCACCGTTCTTGTGACTGACAGGAACCTTGTCAACCTTTACCACGCCGAAATCACTGACCAGCTGATCCAGCTGACCGCCAAAGGAGTCAGGGTAAAGCTCAGGACGCCCTGCAAGAACGCCAACGACTATCTCAACACGGAAGACAAGACTTCAATTTCGCTGAAAACGACTGCAAAGGTGGTGCCGGTGAATTTCGTCCTCGTTGACAACAAGGACATCATACTGCTCCTTGAAAGCAACTCGTTCAAGAAATCAGAGCTGTGCGGGTTCTACACCAACAACCTTTCCATGATCTCGGTCTTTAGGTTCATCTTTGATAACCTTATATAATTGGCCGGGATAGCCGGCTCGTGTCCGGCAACTCTATCGAGAGGTTATTGGACAAGATTGACGCAGATATCTCGGAGTTTTTGATATTTGCAGGAGTGCTTGACAACAACGCCAAGCTCGTCAGCTTCCGCCGGGGCAAGGCCAGTTTTTCGCTGCCGATAGAAAGGCATGACACGCTTGATGTCCAGCTGTCGCTTATGTTCTCGCTCATACGCCAGCTGGAAGATATCTCGGGGCCTCACAAGTTTACAGTCACGCGCTTTGGAAGGCACGACATCTTTTTGTTCGGCACCTCTGGCATGCACGTTTTCGTCATAACCTCGCCGACGTCGGAGGGCCAGGTAGCAAAGACGCTGGCTGAAATGGTATCCATGTTGGGTGAGTCAGAGTTACCACTGCAAACGCCCACGCTTGCAAGCAGTAGCAAGGACCAGACAATGGCTGCGGCCATGACATCAGTCCGCCGTGAAGAACCAGTCGAAATGCAGCAAAAGTTCTCGCCGAGTAAAGCCAAGCCCGAGGTCATCTCGATACTACAAGGCTATTTGATGGCACTCGAAGCAGGGTGCGCTATACAAGACGACGCTGGTGGCTTTTACAAGATAAAGGCAAACGACAGCGACAGATTCAGCTGGTCAACGCTTGAAAAGATGAGCTCAACCTTCAACGACAGGATTGTCATACACCATATCGGCCTGGACACCGACGGCAAGGTCTTTGTCAGGATTTCTCTGAAATAGCTGGCAGAGCTGGTGTAGCTCCATTTGACATACTAATCGATATGAGGTTGCCGATTCTCAATATTTTGGTTGCCTATGAGGAATAGGAGGAGATGCCGCCGTAGAGGGCTCAGTACGGTAGTCACTTCTCTTATGCTGGTTGCAGCTGTTTCGATAATGGGAGCTGGATTGATGGCGTGGTCCAACATGAGCTTTGCGACCCAGCAGCGCGAAATCGCCGACAAGACGAACAGTAGGATAAACCTGATTGCAGAGAGCTTTATTATAGAAAGCGTCTGGTTCTATGCAGACCCCGACCCTCCTAATGACAAGTACGCCGACGTAACCATCAGGAACACCGGAGAACTTGCAATCAAGATTTCCAAAGTATACATTAACAATGCGCAGGTCTGGAGTGGCAGCCATGATATTCTTGCAGGAGAGGTGGATGAGGTGCAAGTGCCGTATGAATGGCAGGACGGCGACTCGCAGTCAATTTGGGTAGTAACTGAGAGGGGCGGAGAAATAAAACAGATCTGGAAATCCTAGGTTCGCCTTCTGCCCTGTTCAACCAACCAGATTAACTGTTGAAGCGGCATCGCAAATGGGCAAAGTGGTCGGGGTAGGTTTTGTGGTAGATAGCGTTTATGCAATAAACCGCCATTTGCTATTCTGGGATGTAGCTCTGTTTTACATACTAATCGACATATGGTCATACTAGCTTGAATGAATTGCAAGAGGCGTCAATAGCGCAGCAAGTATTGGGTGAATTGGGTGGCAAATACAAGGCGGAATCGCAGGGGTCTGAGCACAATTGTAGGAGCAGTGTTCATGATACTTGTCACCGTGGGAGCCCTGAACGTCGTGCTATGGACACTCCAGCAGCAAGACAGGGTTACAGAATCCATAATTGAAAAGTCCAATGCGAACCTTGACAAGCTCAACGAAGGCATCGAAATTTCTGATGTAAGGGTGACTGGCGCGGACAAGCTGAGCATCACTGTAACTAACACTGGTGGTGCAGCAGCTACGTTGAGGTCGCTTTACGTTATTGACGAAACAGCCTCGCCTAAAGTACAGGAAAGATATGATCTAGATCTGGTCGTCGATGGCAGGGAGTCTCTCACAAATGTCGGCGAGAACCTCGACCTTGTTATTGCAAATGATCACAGATATTCCATCAGGATGGTCACTGAAACTGGAAATACGGTGACGACTACCCTGACCCCGCTTTCGTCAGTCATACTGCCGATGGAGCTTTATGTCATCCCGCCGACAGTGGCCCCGGGAGACAAGATTACAATACTTTTTGCCGTTACAAATAACTTGGTTGATACCTCTCTTGCAGAGGATGTTGTTCCTACGCTCACGCTTCCACCCAACTGCTCACCACCCTCCTGTGTGCTTACAGAGGTTTCGGCGCCGTCCGGCAGCGTCACTCTGCCGGGAGGGACCACGCGACTGTTCAAGTGGGTCTATGAAGTAGATGCTCCTGACGAAACTCCTCTTACATTCACCGCTTCGCTAGTAGGTGCCAACCCTGCCAATTTTGTCACTGAGGATGCATTTGTAAAACTAATTGAAAAAGCCCAAATATCTACTTCCACAACCCAAATCATATACACATCTCTGGTACAAAAGCCAGAAATATTTCTGATCATCCCGAGTCCATTTGGTGAAGATACAAGTGGCGGCAAGGGTTTGTGGGGAGTAGTAGTAGTTAACCCCACATCTGTTCCAATGGAAGTGTCCAGAGTGATAATCGCCGCATCCACGGTGGTAACAGACAGGACTGAACGCATCATTGACAACACAGGCACTCCCTGTCCCAGGATTCCTGTGGAGCCAAGCAACGCGCAAGAATGGACTTGTCCGGAAGAAAACCTGATCCAGTGGAAAGATACCGCAAATCCAGAGCTAATACCCGGATACGGTGTCAAGGCATTCTTGGCAAGGTATCAGCCAGGGAGCCTCGGTGGTGGTGGAGATGATCCTGCATTTCTAGTGTCAGCAAGTGTCTTTAGCAGCTTCGGTCAGTTTACAAAGACCGGCTATTCTACAGGCATGAGGCAGGGCGGAGATGTCATCACTAACGTATATCTGACAGATACAACTGTGGAAGCAACTGCTCTGGCAAATACTCCAACTAATCACATG
>JBDZWB010000164.1:0-4115 GCA_040255975.1 Nitrosopumilales archaeon | reverse complement strand
TATCAGTCATACTGCAAAAAGGAGCCATAATGTATGTCGGTTTTGTCTTTGGCCGAAACTATGTCATACTGCAAAATTAGAAAACCTGTTGACTGAAATCTTTTTGATAGATCGCAAATGATTGGCAGGTATAAGTCGGTAACCTGTATAAGCGATAGCTGCACGAATTCCACATGGGAATTGAAAGTGTCAAGTGGCGCTGCCCGAAATGCAACATTGATGTCGGCGGCAGCATGGGCGAGCTTAAGAATCACATGAAGAAGGTGCACGCCACGAATTACGAGAGCAGAATCGCGACCGCATAATTTGCTTGCCTTTCCATAAACCGGCTGATTGACAGAGCCATCATTTGCCTAGTGACAGATGTTGTATGATGTTTAGCAAATTTGCTGCGGCAAAAGGCGTGTGGAACAAAATTACAAGCGGGCCCGGAGGGATTCGAACCCTCGACCTAACGCTTAGGAGGCGTTCGCTCTGTCCATGCTGAGCTACGAGCCCGCGTAACTGTTCAACCTTTGAACCGCCAATTTAAGGATTCGTCTATTTGGGTGCAAACACAATGACCTGTGGGCTGCGCTCCGGTTGAAACTCTGGATCGCGCCAATCCTTTGGAAAATACTCTTTTCCCTTGTTCGGTACCCACTGCAAGCCTGCTTGGCGCGCAACCAATACAAGCTCCCGGAATATCTCGCTGTCTTTCTCAATGTCTGTTAGAATCCTAAACGTCCCGTCGTGTCTCATCTTTGTTGTCAGGACTTGTAGCATGGAACGAAATGAGCTCTTTCCTTCAGGAGTGGCTGGCGCAGAATGCTCCGGCAGTACCATCAGGAAATTGTCTATCGACCTGTCGGCTATTGCGGGGAGCAGCTTTTCAGTATCCCCCCAGAAAGCAGAGGCGTTCTGCGGATCAAGCTCGGTAAACCTTGACTTGGCCTTGAATACCTCGCTCTGGTCCCTGCCAATTCCAATAAAGTATTCTGCCCAGTTGTCTGTCGCCATTGCGTGCAGCATTTCGCCTCTCCTCATCCCGATTTCAAGGTTGACGCGGAGGTACATCTTTCTTGCAGTGGCTATTGTCCTGTTCAGCTGCGTCGATGGGTTGCCCTCGTGGAAGAACTGGTATATCAGACCCCACCGCTGCCTGAAAATGTACGGAAAGTGCTTCATGCCAAGTATTTCCTTGAAGATCCTGTTTTCCGCAAAATCTGCGAAAAATGCGTCAGTCCTTGGCACCGCCTCAAGTTTGGGCAGGTTCAGCTCGTCATAGAGGTTCGTTACCCTGTCCCATGCCCTGACCGGATCAGAGCCCATGTACGTTACAGCAAGGTCGGCAAGCCACAGTATCTCTGCAAGCAGCTCGACCTTGGCTGTATCCTCGCCCTTGCTACTTAGCTGATCTTTCAGCCGCGCAAACATCTCTTGAGCGAGCTTTTGCCTGGCGAATGGAAAGTCCGTCCTCCAGATCAGCATCTCTGCCATCATGCTTTCAGTCGGGCTCCACTCTGTCTTGACATACTCGGGGTGCGTGGTGGCAAATTCCTCCGGCGGCGTGAGGGGCGACTTGAAAGCCCGGAAATAATTTGCAAATTCCTCCCATCCCATTGTAAAGTAGGCGTCCAGGATCCTGGTCCTTGAAATCTCCTGCATCGTCCGGCTGACGCTTGGACCTTTTGGTCCCTCGCTTGAGGCCAGGGGCTGCGCTGGGTCGTAGTCGTGTAAAAGGCCGGCCACCAACACAAGCTCATAGTCCTTGGGGCCAAAGGACATTCCTTCAAACTCTTTTGGAATCATGTGGAGCGCCATGTACGACACCTCAAGTGAGTGGTGGAAGCTGTGGTATTCGCTTGCGCCTTCGCCAAGACCAAGGCGCGTGTATGCATTCTTTAGGAACCGTACGAGCAGCTTTAGCATTTCTATCCTGTTCTGCGGCACGCCTTTTTCGGAAGCAAGCTCCAAGAGTGACTTGACTAGCTCATCGTCCTTGACGTTTGCCAAGGTGGCATTTGTTTCGTCAACGCTCCGCTTTTTGGCGCCTGGAAAGTTCTTTATCACCTGGCGGTAGACGATCCTGATGGGCAGGCTCTTGTTCAGGTATATGCCTAGCCCACCCCACGGGTACCTTATCCTCTGCCTTTCCCAATCGGCCACCTCATCTGACGCAGCCACTATCTTTGCGTTGACATCGGAGACAAGCTCTCCCAGCTGGCTGCTGTCTGCGACATCTGCAAACCTCTGCCGCTCGGTGTTCATGACTAGCCACTGGGGAATCTTGACAGAATAGACATAGCGCCAGGACTTTGTTTCTTCGTTGACTATTTTTTCCCGGCTAGTAATAGCCACGTTCTGGGGACCCGTGTGGAAGGGCAGGTCTTTGTCCTTTACCACCTTGAGCCGGACTTCCCTGCTGCCGGCCTGCAGGCTGAGCAGTATGTGCCAGTACTTGCCCTTGTCCATCCAGGCTGGGACCTGCATCTCCTTGTCCCAAAAATCGATCGGGCCGGATGGGACGAACCCCGAATCATAGTCCTTTGTGACTGGGTTGTAGGATTTGTACTCGTACTCGCCTATCATTGGGTCAAGCCTGCGCGCAGCGTCCCTTGCGTCAATGACGACCTGGACAGACTTTGTGAATTCGCGGTAGGCCATCACGCCCCAGATAGTCCCAAGCGCGCTAAAGAGCGTGAAAGTTGCGGATAGGACATCAACAGGGTCGCCTACAAGATAGTGCGGTACGAGTGGGATCCCAAACCAGCCGGTGGAAAGCAGGCCGGCAAATGCAAGAGTGATGAAAAGGTATCGCGCAAGGTTGTGATAATGTATGCTGAAAAACAGGTCGCTGCAGCACGCGCAGTAATCGCGGTTTTCTTGTCCGCCGACGCTAGGTTCAAATTTCAACCTGCTTGCCTGCCGATTGAATACGGTTCCGTGCACGATTATATATTGTCTTCACGTTTGCCCTCGCTCATTTTGCCAATTGCCGCAGAGAATGCAGACCATGGCTCCGACTGCTGTACGCCCCACCGCTCATAACAGACCACCTCTTCAAGGCTCATCCTTGAGAGCCAGCCGGCGCGCTCCAGATCCGGCTTGCCTGAAAACTCGCTCACGTATCCTAGGCAGAGGTACGCGATGGGCCTGACATGTGCAGGTATGGCAAGTATCCTTTCAAGGTCCTCATTTGCAAGAATGCTCACCCAGCCGACGCCGACGCCCTCTGCCCTTGCCGCAAGCCACAGGTTCTGAATCGCGCAGGCGACACTGTAGACGCCGGTCTCCTCTATCGACGTCCTGCCAAGGACAAACGGCCCAAAGCGCGTCGGATCATAGGTGACGCAAATGTTAATGGCGGATTCCATTATCCCTTCCAGCTTTAGCGAAGAATACTGCTTCTGGCGCGCCTTGTTATTGTCAAGCATAGAGATCGAGCGCTCACGCTCGCGCACAAACGAATCTTTGACTTGCTGGCGGATTCCCTTGTCTTTTATCAGTATAAAATTCCATGGCTGCGAAAACCCGACTGAAGGAGCGTGGTGTGCTGCATTCAAAATCCTAAGAAGGACGTCGTCAGGGATTTCCCTGTCGATAAAGTGTGACCTCACGTCCCTTCTCGAAAATATCGCCTTGTACAGCCCGTCCTTCTCGCTGCCCGTCAGGCCTTCGTCAAGCTTCAATGCCGGCTATTTTGCGCAAGTCCCATTATTAGATTTACGCTGTCGGCCTTGGCCATGTTCCTGCTGGCCTTTTCAACATTCTCCTTGTAGAGATCGATGCCCACGAACTTGCGGCCAAGGGAAGTAGCTACTATGCCAGTCGTTCCCCTGCCGGCAAACGGATCCAGAACATAATCACCCTTTTTGGTCGCAAACCGGACAATGATGTCAACAAGCTCTTCCGGAAAGATCGCAAAGTGCTCGTTGCCATAATGCGCCCGGGTCGCGATCTCCCACACGTTTGAAGGGTTCTTGCCGTGTGGATTGCAGACCGCAAATATCGGATAGTGCTTGTGGTCGCCTATTCTGCGGCGCGTGGCATGACGTTTGAACTTGCGGTAGCAGGTTGGGCAGAATTTTTCAGGGTCATACCCGTACGCCCGGGCGATCTCGGAGGTAGTAGGT
>JBDZWB010000163.1:0-4121 GCA_040255975.1 Nitrosopumilales archaeon | reverse complement strand
GGGAGGAAAGGCCAAACACGGGACTGGCTGAAAATAGCCTCCCCGCCTGCAGGAGATGCCTAGTCAAGTTTAAGACTACGCATGACCATACTATTTTTCATGAGTGAAAACAACTCCTCATTCCTTCCTACCGGGCTGCTGACGGCGCCGTTTGTACTTGGTACGGCGGCGCTTGAAATGGCCCTTTTGACCACGATCTCGCTTGCCAGAGTAGCGCAGATAACTGTCCAGTCGGCCGACACGGCGCTTGCTAAGTACATCGAGCTTACCGAGCAGGAGATAAAGAAGGGCAGGCGCCGCGAAAGCGTAAAAGTGGAATAGCTAGCGCAGCTTGCGGAGTTTGACGTTGTACGCCAGCCCAAACCTGTGCGCCTCGTCACGAGCGTGCTGTAGCATCTTGAGGCCTGCATTGCTCCTTGGCAACACGACTGGTTCTTGCGCGCCTTGGAGATGGATCTCTTCATTTTCCTTTGCAAGGCCGACGCAGGGCACATCGTGAATTCCGAGGCTCCGAAGCGAAGCAACAGCTGCACCAAGCTGGCCTCGGCCGCCGTCTATCACAATCAGGTCGGGCAGCTTATCGCCTGAAGAATATCTGCGCCTTACAAGCTCGCCCATCATTGCAAAGTCGTTCTGTCTTGCAACTGTTGCGATCTTGAATTTCCTGTACGACGACTTGTCAGGCTTGTTGTTGGAAAACCTGACACAAGAGCCGACTGCAATGGATGTGCCAAGGTTTGAAACGTCAAAACAATCTATGACTTCTGGGATAACGGCAAGCTTTAGGGACTTTTTCAGCTCGGCTACCGCCGGATCGTAACCCCTTTCAATGTACATCGATAGGTTCTTTGAGATCAAGTCCATCAGCTGGCGCTTGTCCTTTGACAATAGGCGTTCGATGTTAAAGATGCTTACCTTGTGATCTGCAATCTTTTCAAGCGACATCTCTAGCAACTGCCTGTCTGCAAGATCCTCATTGACATATACAAATCTTGGAACTACTGGCACAGACGAATAGTATTGCAGCAGGAATGACGAGAGTGAATTGTCGCCAACCAAATCAAACTCGAACTTTTTCCTGTCGCTTATGACGCCGCGCGTCCTCCGGAGCGCCATGACATGCGCTATACCTTTCTTTTCATCCTTCATTATGCCAACGTATTCCTCGTCAGGATTCCTGTTGACCGCCTTCTCCATTTTTTGTCTGACGCGCAGGTTGTTGAGCCTGTAAAGCGTGTCGCGGATCTCTTTTGCCCGTTCATAGTCGCCAACTTCCGAGGCGCGCTTCATCTCGTCTTGCATTTCGATAGCAAACTTTTCGATATTGCTCTTTCCTTCCAGTATGTCCTGTAATGAAGCAACACCTGTCATGTACTGGCCCCTGGTAACGTTTGCGATGCACGGAGCATCGCAGTTCTTGATAAAGTATTGAAGGCACGGAGTTTTGGGCATCCTGTTGCATACCCTTATCTTGAACAGTTTACGCAGGAGCCCTACCGTCAGGAACTTGCTGCTGCCGCGCACAAACGGGCCGTACACCTTGCCCTTTGGACCCTGAAACTCCCCGTTCCTGTTGCGACGGGCAACAAGCAGTCGGGGAAACGGCTCGTCAGTTATCTTTAGGTACGTGTATCTCTGCTGGTCCTTCAGCTCGATGTTGAACACCGGCCTGTAGCGCTTGATGAGATTCGATTCTAGCAGAAATGCTTCTATCTCGTTGTCTGTGACGATAAAGTCAATGTCTGCAATGTTGCTGACAAGCTTGGCGGTCTTCCATCCATAGTCAGGATCGTGCCGGGCCGTAAAATAAGACGTAACGCGTTTTTTCAGATTCTTTGCCTTTCCGATGTAGATTATCTTGTCTTCCTTGTCTTTCATAAGGTAGACGCCCGGTTCTTCGGGCACGCGTTTTTCTTTCAGTATTGTGGCTGTCGTCACTGCTTTGTCCTCTGCAATACCTTTTGGTCGATTACCAGCTTTGGTTTCAGGTATCTGCCCGTATAGCTCTTCTCATTTTCGGCTACTTGTTCCGGCGTCCCTTCTGCCACTATGCGGCCGCCCGCCTCTCCGCCTTCCGGCCCGAGGTCAACAATCCAGTCGGCCGATACAATGACGTCAAGGTTGTGTTCTATCACGATGATGGTGTTGCCAAGGTCAACAAGCCTCTTTAACACGCTGAGCAGCTTGCTGACGTCTGCAAAATGCAGGCCCGTGGTCGGCTCGTCAAGGATATAGACTGTCTTGCCTGTGTCGCGCCTTGACAGCTCGGATGCAAGCTTGATTCTCTGGGCTTCGCCACCTGATAGCGTTGTCGCTGGCTGGCCGAGCCTCAGGTATCCAAGCCCGACATCGTTGAGCGTCTGCAACTTTTTGGTGATTGCAGGTATGTTTGAAAAGAATGACAGTGCCTCCTCTACCGTCATGTCAAGAACGTCTGAAATCGTCTTTCCCTTGTATTTTACCAAAAGAGTTTCCGAGTTGTATCTCCGGCCCTTACATTCGTCACAGGTGACATAGACGTCGGGCAGAAATTGCATCTCTATCTTTTTGACTCCGCCGCCTTCACATGCTTCGCATCTGCCCTCAGAGACGTTGAACGAGAACCTGCCGGCCTTGTAGCCCATCTCCCTTGCCTGGGATGTCTTGGCGAACAGCTCGCGTATGGGGGTAAAGGCGTTCACGTAGGTCGCGGCGTTGGACCGGGGAGTCCTGCCGATGGGGGACTGATCAATGCCTATCACCTTGTCAATCTGTTCAAGGCCGGATATCTTGTCGTGCTTGCCCGGCCTGTCCTTTGCGTCATAGAAATGTTCTGCAAGCGCCCTGAACAATATGTCATTTACAAGCGTCGACTTGCCAGAGCCTGATACGCCGGTGACGACCGTCATACACCCAAGTGGGAAGCGAACGTCGATCGATCTGAGGTTATTCTCACGTGCGCCATATACAGTCAGCCATCTGGCTGGCGTGCGCCTCTTGTGCTCGTGAGAAACCAGCTGGTCTCCCCTCAGGAATGCGCCGGTGACAGAGTCAGGGTTGTCCATGATGTCCTTCAGCTGGCCGCTTGCAACAATCGCGCCTCCGTGGATGCCTGCGCCCGGGCCAATGTCGATAATCCAGTCAGAACTTCGTATCACTTCTTCGTCGTGCTCGACTACGACAAGCGTATTGTCAAGGTCCCGCAACTTTTTCAGAGTGTCAATGAGCCGCGCGTTGTCCCGCTGGTGCAGGCCGATTGTGGGTTCGTCAAGCACGTAGAGCACCCCTGTGAGGTTTGAGCCTATCTGGGTGGCAAGCCTGATCCTCTGCGACTCGCCCCCTGAAAGAGTTGCAGTCATGCGATTGAGCGTCAGGTAGTTGAGCCCGACGTTTCGCAAAAATTCAAGCCTAGAAATGATCTCCTTTAGTATCGTCCTTGCTATGTAGCGCTCTGTCTCTGATAGGGCCAGAGTCCGGAAGAACTTGTAGCATTCGTCTATGGAAAGGTCGCACACTTCCATTATTGATCTGTCCTGTATCTTTACTGCAAGTGCTTCCTCACGGAGCCGCCTGCCATTGCACCTCTCACATGGCCGCTCTCGCATGAACTGCATCAGGTCTTCGCGCTTTGATTCTGACTCGGTCTCGCGGTATATGCGTTCGAGGTTCGGTATTACGCCTTCAAAGGTCCCTCTGTATTCCCATCTGCTGTCAGAGTAGCGCGACTCGTACTTGTAGTGGATGCTCTCGTCAGTGCCATAAAGTATGACCTTTACCTGCTCCGGCTTCATCTTGGACACCGGGGTTGCAAGGTCAAAGCCGAACTTCTTGCCGACATCGCGCAGCATCGCAGACCTAAAGGTTGCAAAGTGGCCAGTCCACGGTTTTATCGCGCCGTCAAGTATGCTCTTGCTCTTGTCTGGTATTATCAGGTCGGGGTCAAACTCGATCTTGATTCCAAGGCCGTTGCACTCTCTGCATGCGCCAAACGGCGAGTTGAACGAGAACGTGCGGGGCTCTAGATCTCCAAGCGAAATGCCGCAATGGGGGCAGGCATTCCTTTGCGAATACATCGTGTCCTTGTCGTCGACTGAAATGACGACGATGCCGTTGCCCACCTTCAATGCCGACTGGATGGAATC
>JBDZWB010000162.1:0-4126 GCA_040255975.1 Nitrosopumilales archaeon | reverse complement strand
TCAACAGCGCTAGCGGTATCCCTTAAAACACCGCGATCTCTCAATTCTTTCGCGGTCTCATTGATCTCCCTTGTTGCATCGCGAGCCGCTATAGTCGCTGCCTTGATTGCCTCTGTTAATTCTATTATGGCACCACTTTCGCGCATGAACTTAACGGTTTCACTCATCATAGCCGACTGTTCTCTGATCATCCTAGCTATGTCCTTGACATTCTGAGCCGCCTGCTCTTTGGTAATTGTGGTTGATCGCTTTACCTTGTCTTCAGTTGGGGAAGTACTAGACATGTATCAAAATAGGCAACTTTGCTTAAATGGGATGAGGATGGTTCTACCGTTTCTATTATTCCTGCAAGATGTAATTAGTGATCAATGTATACTCCTCCCCGCAATGGCTGTTAACTTTTGAGCCAAATCGAAGAGTGCTTTCGAGACAAATTACCCAAATACAAAATCAAGTACTGATAAATACTGTTCAACATGCGACAAGGCTAAATTACAATCATTCGCAGGCACATTGGATTGAGCAACTATGTTCTGGTGGCCTCAAGCCAAGATCTGGCAGGGGCGACAATGATAGACTACCTCAAGAGCAACGAAGGATTCACAGACAAAGGCAGGTCTGATCGCCACAAAAACGTCCAGCTGCACGTGACAGACGGAAGTCTCCTTACCCTTGAAAACCTCAACGAGATCTATCCGGAAGCCAGCTCGTTCATTTTCCTGTCAAAGCACAAATCGGACAGCCAGATACCCACACTCACCTGCCACTGCACCGGCAACTTTGCAGACAACCCATACGGTGGCAACCCCCGGGAAATGGCAGTTGCATACCCTAGCCTGCAAAAAGCCTACCTGAAGGCAATAACGGCCGCAAGGAGCAGGGTTCCTACGTACGATGTTATCATAGAAGCGACACACCATGGGCCAACATCGCTCAAAAAGCCAGTGCTGTTCATAGAGCTAGGCTCTTCAGAAAAGCAGTGGGCCGACAGCAGCGCTGCAGGAGTAATGTGCGACACGTTGCTTTACCTGCTTGATGATGGTATCGAGCAATGCAAAAAGGTGGGAGTCGCGCTTGGGGGCACCCATTACCCGACAAAGTTCAACAAACTGCTGCTCGAATCCGATTTTGGCCTTGCTGCGGTAGCGTCAAAGCACAACCTTGAAGCAATAGACGATCAGCTGCTTGACCAGATGATAGCCAAGAGTGTGGAAAAGGTAACGCACATTGTAGTGGACAGCAAAGGCCTTGGGAGCCAGAAGGACAGGATAATGAAGCTGGCCGAAAAAACTGGGCTTGAGATACTAAAGCTGTAGCGTTATTTTGAAATACAGCTCTTCCCATTTGATCTGCATGTTCCGCCAACTAAAGGCAAGCGACGTTTATGACATTCTTGTCCGGATTCCGGAAGGCAAGGTCACTACTTATGGCGACATTGCGAAGGCTCTTGGCCGCCCTGGCGCGTCCCGCGCAATTGGCAGGATATTGAACAAAAACCCAAATCCGATCGTAGTGCCCTGTCACAGGGTTGTTATGTCAGACGGCAGCATCGGCGGATATGCGTTTGGAAAGGCAAGGAAGAAGGAATTGCTGAAAAAAGAGGGGCTGCGCTTTGCCGGCGACGGCATCCCTGACTTTGCAAGATGCAGAGTGGCACTTGAAAATCTACACTAGTGGCGCATATTGTTTCCTATGCATGCTCAGCTGGAAATGCGCGTAGTACGCGCCTAGCGTGACTTGGCTTCTTTTACCAACTCGCGCAGGTGCGCAAGCGATCTTACCTGGCCTCCGTTGACCTTCTTGTATAGCTGCCAATAGATCTCGTTTGTGATGTCCTTGCGCTCTTTGAGAACCTTGAGGTGATAGCGCATGGACCTTACCTTTATGACATAGACTTCCTTCTTGCCAACCCTTGCGGTCTTTTTACCCTTCTTCGAGCCGGGGCCCTTGCCGTGGATCTTCCAGACCGAGCGCTTTTCCATCGCCCTGCCCCTTGAAGTGCCCTTTGGCTGGACGGTCCATATCGCTCCGCTGTTGACGAGAGAGCGAATGTTGTCCCTCGTAATAGAGTCTGCCACGTCTTCTAGCCTGTCAGGCTCAAAGCGGATCCTATTCGCTCCTACGCCGAGAATCCTTGCAACGAGCTCGCGCTTTTTGGCAATGTTGACTACCATTATGTCTTCGACTCCTTCTTTTCTTTTGGCGCCAGCTTGCCTGCGTTGAGCACCTTTATGCCAAGCTCTGTCGCCTTGGCAATGATCTCTATCCTCTTCCTCTTGCCGACTGTGTGGCCAAGCCTAGCCGCGTCCTTTTTCGGGTTGAGCTTTGCTAGCTCGGCGACGTTGTGAACGACATTATCGGTATAGCCTGACGGGTGTAGGCCTCTTGCAACTTTGGGGCCTCTGTAGCCGACTTTTACAATAGCCGGCATGCCAGACTTTTGCTTCCTCATCTTGTTGTCTTTGCCCTTGGGCTTTCTCCAGTTCTCTGCCAACCTATCGTACCTCCAGCTCTCCTGCCGGATGAACTTGGGCCGTCTTTCCGCAACCTTTTTCCTGGCTGCCAGTAATTCCTCATTAATCACCATAGCGATACGTAGGACACAAGACTTCTCCATTACAATAAATATGTTACTGGCTTCTCTTGACTGCAAAAAGTGTAAGGGTGTAGCAAGAGCCTTTGTAGGTCACGTTGAGCGAGTGCGAGACGGACCTGTTGTCTTCGGAAGTCTTGGTGGGCTGAAGCGCATCCTGTATCGACTCCAATTCAGCCAGTGCAAGCCTGCGCGAGTAATCCCACATGCCTTGGTGTCTACTAGCACTCACAGCAGCCTCAAGCACTTCTGATATCGCTGGCACCTCAAGCATGATGTGATTGGCTTCTGTCGGTTGCGTGTCGCCTTCACACGTCCTCACCTCGAGCCATGCGTCCTCAAACTCCAATACCAGTTTCTTACAGCGAGTGCGTTATATTGTTACTGGACCAAGATTAAGATATAGCTCAATATTTAATAAGGAACGGCTGCATGATTAACCATCAATTCAAAAAGCCTCTTGTCTTGTGGTGAATAATGCTTGGAAGAATCAACCGTTAATGCAGACAGAGAAGATAAAAACCTGATACACATGCCTGACGAGCTGGTACGCTTTATAGAACGCGATACCTATTCACTGCTCATCAAAGGTTTTGCTGGTACTGGCAAGACCACGCTTGCTCTCACCATCTTGAAGACACTAGGGAGCACGAACAACTTTTTCTACATCTCTACACGTATCTCGCCAAAACAGCTCTTCCAATACTATCCATGGTTGAACGAGTTTGTCAAGCAACCAGGACCCTCTAATCCTGGGGAAGGGCAAGACTACGGGTTCACTCCAAGCTTTGAAGACGCGAGACTCGATGAGCCGGAATCGCTCTTTGAACGCATTACCAACCAACTCATGGATATCGCATCGCCTATCATCATAATCGACAGCTGGGACGCAATTGCGTCTTTCATGGACAAGGAGGCACGCCTGAACAACGAAAGGGTCCTCCAAACTTGGAGAGAGAGGGCTGGGGCCAAGCTGATATTCATTAGCGAGCACCCTGATGACACAACACTTGACTTTCTCGTAGACGGAATTGTCGAGCTGAAACAGAGCTATCTGGAAAGCGTGCGCGTGCGCGAGATAACACTACTAAAACTGCGTGGTGTGCGCATAGAAAGATCCTCATACATCTATACCCTTGACAATAACGTATTCCGAAGCTTCGCTCCGTACCGGCCAATCAAGTTCAAGCCAATCCGTCGGAAGAAAATTGCCACCAGCAATGGCATCGCATCGGCAGACCATGTTAGGAGCGGATATCCTGCACTCGACGCCTCGCTAGGTGGCGGCTTCCCCCGGAAAGGTGTAGTTCTGCTGGAGCTGGACTCGCATGTAAACACTGGAGTCGCAATGGTCTTCCTTGAGAGGATGATCTCAAACTTTGTTTCAGCTGGCAATCCTGTAGTGTTCCAGCCCTTCGACTGGATGGATCCACAGTCCATAATGAACTATATGGATCATTCAATGCTCACATCCAAGAAGGATCTTTTCAAGATACTCTGGACTGGCAAAGCAGCAGGCATGTCAGACAATGT
>JBDZWB010000009.1:0-16844 GCA_040255975.1 Nitrosopumilales archaeon | reverse complement strand
TTTCAACGTAGGCCGCCGCGTTTGCCATCTCTTCCTTCATGGCATTGTCGTTGGCGTTAGATCTTGCGCCGTGTCCCACAAACACTAGAATCTCGTTTCTCGGATTCTCGCTGACCGCTTCTGCCTGCTCTAGGAATATGTTCCTGAGTACCGGGTGGTCAGGCCTTGCTGGCTCGGCAAACACGATGACAACATCATCGCTAACAGCTGACGCCGGTACCGTAGCCTGCCCCATGTAATTGCACAAGCCAGTTGTTGGAGAGATAAAGCCGGGACAGTAGTTGTATTCTTCGATTCCGCCAAACACTCCTCTTGTAACATTGTGTATAACAGTCGAGTCTGGGCCGAACATATCGGTATACATGAACACCGCATATTTCACATCGCCATCAAGCGCCGCCAGCCCGGCGTCCCAGTTGTATGGCATGTGGTAAATGACTTCTGTCGGCGTCTTGAACTTGTTTTCAACCATGGTTTCCATCACCATCATCCTGTCATGGTTTGGAGTGCCGTGGTGGTTCATCATGTCGCCGTGCGTGTAGAGCAGTACTCCAATGTCCTTTTTGGGACCTTTGGATTTGTGTGACTCGTCAAAGACATCGGTCACGCAGGTGCCTGCATCAGATGCAGTCAGCTCAACGGTCATGACTTGCGATACAGAAGTGGCATCCGTGTCCAAGACGGTAACGCGGTTTGTAGCCATCTGCGACTCTCCGTCCTCAGTTATGGAGGTAACGCAGCCGTTCTCATCTAGTTCCACGCTGTGTGAGTGCCATTCCAGCTCCTCTTCATGTTCGTGTGGCGTATCGTCGCCCATGTGCGAAGTCACCGCATAGATGCCTGCGTCTGTCACAAACACGTATGCGTATATCGTGTCGTCATGTCCGGGCACCGAAGTGCCTGCCATGTCCTCTACTGTCAAATATGGATTGCCGCCTATGTCTATTCCGAAACTCTGTATCTTGAAGCTGTCGAGATTGAACTCGTGGTGTTCGCCATCGTGTGCAAAACTTGGCGCCAAGCTGGGAACCAAGAGCACCAGCGACAGCAAAGCCGCTATAACTATTCTGTTCATCGGGAGAGGCTTGTTCTGGAAAGATTATTTATTCCGCCAGACGTTTCTCTGTGCTGATTCTCATTAGATAGAACGGTAATTTGAAACGTGATAAGAAAGGTGCATCTAAAAAGCAGACAGAAATTGAACTCTTCAATCTTTGACAAATTTTCCGTCTAGAACCGTTAACGGCACAGAGTGAGAGACATTTAGACTCGCTCGGAAAACTTGCTACTTTAGTGAAGATAGAAGCATCTTTCTGACAGGCTCCCAGATTTTTCCATCTTCAATTTTGTCAGGGTTTGCCAAAAGCTGTATTGCCAGGCCATGATACATTGCGAGCAAGACTCTGATTATTCCCTCAGACTCTTCTTTGTCGATTTTGATTATTCCAATGGAACTGGCAAGTTCGACAAGCGTCCTTAGCCTGCGAATAGCTTCATCAAGCCCATCGTTGAATACCTTTCTTATCTTTGCGCTTCTCCTTCCACTCACCCACATTTCAAACAACAATGCAGAAAAGTCAGGGTTTTCCCGGATGTTGTTTTTCAACACTTCAATCATGGTGTCAACCAGTTGCTCAGGTGACCTAGCACTTTGGATCTTGCCAATGGAGCTATCCCACATCGGGCCGAACCCAAAAGTGAGCGCTTTTGCAACCAGATCTTCCTTGTCCTTAAAGTAATAATGCAAAAGCCCTCGGCTGATCTTTGCGGCATCTGCAATATCGTTGATGGTTGTGTTTTCATAGCCCTTTTTTGCTAAAAGGGAAAGTGCCGTAGTCAGAATTGTATTTATCTTCTCTTCTTTCCTTGCTTCGCGTGCGCTCATGCCCCTGCCGCTGTCTCCTTATTCCTGCCCGCCTTGATGGTGCATAGTGTCAACGACCCAGTCGCAAAGATGACTGAAATAAGCAGCACATAAAGTGTATAATGCTCTCAGTATATTAGTATTTGGTTGGACGTCCAACCAAACATTAATTAACCTGCCAACCGTAACTATTGGTATGAAAGGTCCATCAGTCTACGGCCATCTCATTGATAGATACCTGTTCAACTTTCGCCTGGATGCAGATTATCTTGAATCTCAGATACCTGTCAGCTGGCTCAGGCCGAGACTGTACAATGATTATGGCGTTGTTTCATTCTGCCTTCTGAGGTTGAAAGGCGTCACACTGTGGCCCCTTCCAACCTCGATGGGCATTGACTCTATCTCGTGTGCTTACAGGTGCGCCGTCATGGATACGTCGGAAAGACATGCCGAGCCATCGGTGTATATCCTTGGAAGGAGCACAAGCGTTCCTATCGTCAGCAAGCTGGGCACCATGTTGTTTTCAGGAAGCATGCCGCTGGTGAATGCGTCTATAGAGGGCGAGGCTTCGCACCATAGCGACGTTACGGTTAGCGATGCCCAAGGGAAAAAGCTCTTTGTTGCACAAACAAAACATGCAAAGGATCTGAAATCAAAGTTGTTTGGTTCAGTTGACGACTTTGTCGCATTTATCAAAGGAGGTCTATCAAGCTATACTCCTTCGACGCGCAGGGGCAGAATTTCCCGGGTAGACCTGGTAGAAGATTCAAACATCTACAGACCAATCGAAGCGCAAATAGATTACAGCAGACTGGACGAAAACTGGAAGGGCTCTGGATTAGAATTCGACAGTGCATTTCATGCCACTGGTGGGCTCTATAGATTGTCATACCTTGGTACGGTTCCAGTTGACCGTCAACAAACTGAACGGATTAAACAACTGGCCATGGTCTAGACTTATGCTATCGACATACACAGAAGATTGCCAGTTAAAGATTCATAACAACTATGGGCTGATCTTACCATCCTCAATCAAACCCGTATACGGGACTGTAAATATAGACTCTAGAAACAAACTTGATTCTTTCTCGATTATAGTTTCAGACAAGAATTCAAATGAAATAGCTAGAATTCCTCTTGGACCAGAAAAATCCAACAACACTTATCAGACTTCATTCAGGTGGGACCTAAGATCCAAATCCAGTTCGTATGTAGAATCTGGTTCCTATACGATCAGTTTGGTAGTTGATTCATCGAATGAGCCACAGCTAATCAAATATTGTTCAATAGAATGCAAAGTGTTAGATGCTAGAAACATACTCAGTACTGCCAGATCCTTGAGATGCTCTCCATCAATCATACAACAAAACGCCGCCACGCAGACCATCTTTTCAATCTATCTTGATATCATAAAAGATATCGAAACTGTCATTTTAGAACGACTGAAAGATAACCGGTTTGAGGACCCATATCTTGTTGCCTGCATCACGGCGTATTTTGTTCAGGAAATTGCAAACGATGTAGCGAATAGAACAAACAGCCAGTTTCTTGGTCTTATCGAAAAATTTGCTTCAAAGAATTCCATTTCTGCAGAGCAAATGAAGAATGCGAGAATTGGCTTATGGGCACTTTTTGACTTTGTGGTAAATTACATGTCCGATCTAGAAGATCATGTCCGTGCAAATGCGATGGCTAGATGCGGCCAGCGAAATTTGACTCGAAAAGACAAGGCTCAGATCGTTTCCTCAATGGTATTAGCCATATATCCACATTGTAAGACAATGATTTTTCCAAGAAATCCAATTGGAATAACTGTTGAAAAGATAGTTGAAGCTTTCATCAAGGTCGGAATAAAATACTTGTGTACCAAACACATCAACAGATCAATTGCAATATGCAGAGCTTTACGGCCAGAAAATACCTGCGACGTTGTTGCGATTTAATAATCCATATACTTTCTGTTAAAGAGCTGTCTACTTTTAGAACCTCAGCCCCTTTTACCAATACCCAGATTTTACACCCCGGTGTTACGACCTCTGATGCTAATAATTGAAAAAGATTGAACATCAAAAAACCGCTAGTGCGCACATAATGCTTCTTTAATCTGCAAGAAATGCTATACGGTACGTTCAACGTGGATCTCTTATGCACTTTGCAGCCAAAAGCTCTCAAATATCGAGACATAAGAGACAACTGTCGGTTCACTATTGGAATAGGTTGAAAATCCAATAGCCTCAGAGAATGTTTTTGCTGTGTCTTCCTTTACTTCAATTGCCATTGACTCGCTTCTGTCAACTACCAAAATGGTCGATGCCTTTATTCCACCAGTGGCATGGTGAAAATTCTTCACAACAAAACGATCGGGCATCTCTTGGATTGCCCGTTCTATTGCATGATCTGTAGTTACGGGAGGACTTAGGATCTTTATCTTTACATTCCTAGATGCAGCTTCCTTTAGCGCCCTTAGGACGCCTACTCTAGAATGGCGACTGAACGCGTTTGCAGAAGGAAATACCATCAATATCTCCTTTGTGGCCGATCTAATGAGATCGATGTACATCCTTAGAGTCTCTGCCGGTTCTCTTGATATCTCTACAACATCTGGCTTGACTCCTTCTTCTATTTCCCTAATTCTTTCCTCTGCAGGAATTGCCCTTGACCACAATGTTTCAAATACGTACTGCTGCTGTTCTACGAGTTCTCTGACATTGCTATACACCACCTGTGTGAGGGGAGCGGCCTCTTGCAAGGTATTAGTAGCCATGTACTCCGAGTCGCTTACCGCCATTCCCCCCTTGATTTTATCCAGATGCCGGAGCTCGTCGGTCAGGTTTGAAAGCTCTTTGCAGTATTGCAGGTTATCGTTTGTGATCTCTGTTATTACTCTGATGGTGCCCCCTCTTCTCCTCAGGTCGGCATATCCTTTCCAGTATTGTTCAACTTCAATGACTATGGATGGTGCTCTTTTGTCATAGCACAAATCCATGTGCCTTTTCGTTCGTGACATGAACTGCACACCCCTATCAACAGCATTTTCCTTTCCGTAGAGGACCTCTGTCTTCTCCAACCCTGAAGGAATCGTCGCTGCAGATGAGGAGGCCACGACCAAGATGCCAACGATAATTATCCAAATAAGTATTTCAGAAATAAGGATAAGTTTCTTCTAAAGTCACAATTCTTTATCTCGTCTAAAAAGTATTGTGCAATCCTTATACAACAGATATTGGTTAAATACAAAAGATGCAAGACGCTTGCAGCAAAGACGAGGCTGCCAAAGCTGCCGACAATGATACTGACCGGAAAGTAGAGAACGGATGGGAGGAAATCTCTTTTGTCCTAGACGATAATAATAATTCTGCTGGCAACAAGAACAGCAACTTGAGCCATTACTGTGTGTGCTTTATTGACATTGTAAATTCCACCGAGATTACTGCCCAGATTGACGACGTGATAAAGCTTGAAAAATACTACTCTTATTTTTTGAATTCCATTGCAGCAATAGCCAGGCGATTTGACGCAAAAATAGTGAAAAATATGGGCGATTGCCTTGTCTTTTATTTTCCAAAGACGTCAGACTATACAGATCAGGCTGCATTTGATCAAGTTTTTGATTGTATCTTTTCAATGGTATCTGCCCGCGCTTACATCAATGCCAGTTTGCAAAAGGAAGACCTGTCGCCTGTTGACTATAGGATCAGCGCAGAATATGGCCCAGTAATAATGGCAAAATCGAAAAGTCTGTCTGGCACAGACCTGTTTGGATCTACAATGAACTTGTGCTCCAAGTTAAACTCAAAAGCAGCTGTAAATGGCGTAGTGATTGGCAAAGAGCTCTATGACATTGTAAGGTCTTTTCCCCTTGCTAACAAGTATGTTTTTGAGCAGCTAGGGCGGCTTTTCATAGGAGGATCGCCGCCGCGGTATTTGTCTATGTATAGCGTGGCTATGCAGGAGGAGGATGACAGCAGCAGTAACACGATTAATAATCCAAAAAGGGACCGCCGCAGCCAATACGAAGAACTGCTTTAGCTCACAACAGCAAAACTCTCGTCCAGCACTCGTTAGCCGTTATATTCTCTCTGTCATGCATTATATCGACAATTACCAGCTAATCCTTCCTGCATCTATTTGGTCAAGCGTGTCTTGCTCTCCCTGCTGTCGCAACTGGTCTATGGTCTTGTACGAGAAGTCAAATGCTTTTCCAAATATGTCTGTCTCGTCATCTTCAGAGCGCTCTATTCTGAATACTTCGACATCAAAATGCCCTTCCAACAGGTCTCCATAATACCTGACCCTGCCGCCCCTAGATGAGCTCTTTGCAGGCTTGCCCAGGATTCGGCCAAGCTCTTGCTCTAGCCTTTTCTTTTCTGCCGCGTCACTACTGACTGAATTTATTATCTTTACCAGTTCCTTGCTCATATCCACGTAATCTGACACTATATGCGCCACTTTCTCATCGTACCTAGTCCTATCGTGAAACAGGACGTCGTACTGCCTGTCATTGATCTCGTCAAAACCTTCCGGCACGCCCTTTTCAACAGTAGGGTACAGGTCGACGATGTAGACTTTTAATTTTGGTATGTCGTCCCTTCTGCCTCTGACTCCAAACCAATAGTCCCTGTGAGCCTGCAATAGTTCTCTCAAAGGAGTGTTGCTTAGGTATACGCCATCCCAGAAATGCCGGGTTTGGGCAGCCTGGCCACCATCGCCGCTGCCGCCCTGCCGCCTTGCTTGGAGGGTCGGATACTTGTATTTCAGGTGCGAAGACATGCTCGCCATCAGGTGTTCCATTCCCACTCCGTCTGGGTAATCTATTGCATACTTGATCTTGTCCTCGCCATATACTGTCCTGTGTATGGGATTTCCATTTTCATCTTTTTCTTTCTTGTAGCTGTCAAATGTTGCAGTTGCGCAATTTTGCAGATCAACACTTACCACGATAAGCCTAGGCTGACCAGATTCTGCGTCCGTACTTATTGGAGGGGCATTTGGACTCCAGTATTTCCCTATTGTCCTCTTTAGAGGCTCATTGTCAAATCTGATGAGAGTTGATCCAGAGTTAAAGAGATCAAAGAATCTAAAATCAGGCTGTGGGATGCCCGGAGTTATCACGTTGGATATTCCCGCCCGGAGAAGATACGACCAAGAGTAGTACCTCCTTGCCGCTTCATTTAGAGCTACAGAGCCCCAGTTGTCAGGCCACATAAAATAAGCGAATATGTAAGGCAGCCTTTCTCTCCAGTTTTCCTTCCAGCTCACTAGATCAACGTGAGGCCAGTCTTCCGACCAGGCTAGAATGTATGGCCAGTCAGGTTTCCAGGCTGTTTTGACAAATTCTTGGGATGCCTGAAACGAATCCTTTGCCATATTTCTAAAGAATCCCTGATACATCCACCACGCTTCCAAAGCAGGGTTATTATCAAGCCAGTAAAGAGGCCATGACAGAGGGTCAGATATCTTGGGGCGGGAGATATCGTCCCAGAACTGGTAGAGCGTTTCTACCGAGTCGTCCCACCTGTTATGGTTCTGCAAGGCATGGCCTACCAGAATTGATGCATTGACTGCGCCGATGGAAGCTCCGGCAAAGATATCAAGCGGCTGGTTGCGGGGTTGAATGAACCTCTTGTACAATGCCTTGTACACTCCGGCCTCGTATGCGCCAAGCGCGCCTCCGCCTTGCAATACAAGGGCTCTTTGTTCTTCGGGCGGGTTTTTTCCAGTGCTCATGAATATTTCGCTCTTATCCCCGTATTAGGGGAGATACTACAGTAACAGACCGAACTTAAAAGAAGTTTTCTAATGCTGGAAGGCAGATATAGAAAAGATACTGCCCTAATTTAGTTCGTAGAATCTTTCTTACTAGGGTTAGCTTAGAAAGAACTTGTGCACGCTCTCTTTTGTGACATGCAGCTTGTAGATGTCCGAGTCTTTTAGCACGAACACCTGGTCATGGAGGTCAAACAGCTCTACAATGCTTCCAACGTCTGCGTTTAACAGAGTGTCAGTCCTATAGGTGCAAAACATGTATCCGGAAATGCGCTGCTCGTCATACGCATGCTCTATCCGCATCGCCTGCTTTAGCGACGATTTTGCAATGTCGTTTATGAGAAAGTCCATGCAGCACACCTGCCTATCGCTGGCACCCTTGGCGATCTTTTGCATGGTTGTTGCGCAGTACTTCATGACGTTTTGCGAGTCTGGCTCGTATGGCAGGAGAGTGCCGTCAAACCATCCCAGGTTGCTCAGGTGTCTGGTTAATCTTGATGTTGGAGGACCTGCGTACGACCTGAACCATTCGTTGTCCTTGGCCAGCCCATCGACTGACTTTAGCGCTGCAATCATAGAATCGTCATTGTCATACAGCAAAAGGTGGTGCTTTTTTGGAGCGGCCGTTTTTTGCTGGCTGAGCCACTTGTCCACCGCGTCCTTTACAATCGAGTTTATCGATACCCCCTTTTGCTGGGCCAGCTGTCCCAGTTGGCTGTGAGTGTCATCGTCAAAACCCCTCACTATCATGTTCTTTGGCATACCAGTAGTATCATGCAGGTGCTTTATAAATGTGATATCATGCTATCGTAATTGTTATATACTGATATCATGATATCGTCTGGTATGACTCAAACAATAGGTCAGACGGTCGCAAGGACCGAAGAACAAAACAAACTGATTGCACAGACACTCGAGCAGAACAACTACGCGCTGGTATCAGAGGGCAAGGACTGCATAACACAGTACGTTTGGAAGCTGAAGGGAAGCGAGCACATCCTGTTCCTGTGGGAAAGTGAAGAGAACAGGGACATGATAGTGCAAGAGCTGTTTGGCAAGAACAAGGGAGAATCAAACGCGCTGTTCTCCGTGGTTCCAAGAAACATGCCCCTTGTAAAGAACATGACGTATGGGGACTTTTTCCATACGCACAAAGGAGAATTCCTAGAAAGGGCAGTGGACAAGGTGTCAAGGGCAGTATCCATGAACCAGGGACAAAAGAGCACAAGGACCGCCTTTGAGGACGACACCTGGCTCATGGCAAGGGGCCTTGAAGACAAGGTGCTCAGCACAGAGCAGATGCTTGGAAGGCAGGTAGATCCAAAGCTGTCGCTGTTTTGCATGGATCAGAGAAGGAACCTAAGTGACGCAACTCTGGTGAAGCTGATAACGACGCACGGATACGTCCTTTTGGACGAGCCTGTCTTTAGGCTATACAAGTGGGGAGGGATCCAGTAAAATGACGGCTACAACGGCAAGCACGGAAAAGGTCGTAAACGGGGTAAACATAGACAAGCTGATGCAGACGATGGACGCGATCAGACAGGATCCAAACGTATCCAAGTTCAACTTTAGAATCGACAACTATTGGATAGATGGCGCGCACAACAGGGCAGTGGTGGGCGACTTTTATGGTGCAAACCAGACTCACCGGCGGGACAGGACCTTCTTTACATACGACAAGAGCGAGCATCCAGTCCTCCTCGGCGACGACCGTGGAGCAAACCCTGTAGAGTATCTCCTAGTGGGACTCGCAGGATGCATAACGACGACCCTTGTCTACCATGCGGCGGCCAGAGGAATCAACATTACCCAGGTAGACGCAAGGCTTGATGGAGACATCGACATTCAGGGGCTGCTTGGGATGTCAGACAAAGTAAGGCCAGGATACAAGAGCATCAACATCAAGCTAAAAGTGAAAGGAGATGCGCCAAGGGAAAAGCTGGAAGAGATGGTGGCGTTAGCCGAGCGCCTATCGCCTGTGGCAGATGTAGTGTCTCATGGGACTCCTGTCAGAGTCAGTCTGGATGATAAAGCCTAGTGGCAAACTAGGATCTTCTTTACTTTTTTCTGCATGCAAAAGAAAAAGGAAATATCGGTCCCTACGCTACTATCTGTTCTTGCCAAAGCAGTGAAGGGTGCAGACGGATATGCCCCTCGATAACATCAAAGTGTGCTGTTTCAAACTTTTTTCTATCGTATTACGGGCCGCCGGCTAAATTATGGTTCGTTATGATTGTCCGTCTTTGATACCGGAGTCTGCTCGGCCGCCGGCTCTTTCCTGTACGCAAATTTCAGCCATATTGGCGTGATTATCGTGGAGACTGCGACCATGATTATCACTGCAGTATAGATGTTGCCTGTGAGAGCGCCAGATGACACGCCAACTCCTGCCACTATCAACCCCACCTCTCCCCTTGATATCATTCCTATCCCAACCCGCATAGATTTTGCCTTGTCTCTGAGAAAGATAACTGATGGAAGTCCGGTGCCAACTAGTTTTGTCACGACCGCTACTGCTATCATTACCCCTGCCAAAACCATGACATCCAAGTTGACTCCACGCAGATCTACATGCGCGCCAGTGATTGCAAAAAACAGAGGCGCAAAGATAATCTGCAGCTTGTCAACATATTCGTGTATCTGCTTTATGATTCTCGTGCTTGCTACTGCCATCCCAATTGCAAACGCGCCTACAATGGGCGATAGGCCAAGAAATGCTGCTATTCCGGCTGCTGCAAAAAATGATGCTGTAACGATACCTTCCAAGCTTCCTCTGGACTTCCAGAGCCTTTCTGTGTGAACTACTCGTGGGATGACAAGCACTGCGGCAATAACTATGGCAGCAAAAATGCCCAGAACCTGCATTATCAGAAAAGTGATATCAATGATTGCCGGCTGGGTGTTGCCTGTCTGAACCATCGTCACGACAACAGATAACGCTGCAATAGCCAGAATGTCGTCTACGATGGCAGCTCCCAAGATCAGCCGTGCCTCTTTTGACTGCATCCTGCCAAGCTCGGTCAGCACTTGGATGGAAATCGCAATGCTAGTTGCGGTCAAAGCTGTCGCAATCAATATTGCCTGCAGGGTCTCGACTCCAAATGCTTCAAAAGTATAGTATCCTACAAAGAACGGGACAATGACTCCCAAGGATCCAACTGTAAATGCTGCAACTCCACCTCTCAGAAATTCTCGAGGTGTAATTTCAAGGCCGGCGATGAACAGGATGACTATTGCAGCTATTTCGCCGATATGCTCTACTGTTTCATCCAAGACGACGAGCGGCTCTCCATTTACAAGAGCCAGCCCTCCTAACGCAAACGGGCCGACAATGATTCCGGCAAGCAGCTCTCCCAAGACGATTGGCAGTTTAATCCGATGGAACAGCTCTGCCATCATTTTGGCTGCAAATAGCAGTATGCCAAGTGAAATTATTACATGCAGAAACGTGCTCTCTACTGCCATTGTGCAACGCTGTTGTCGCGTCTGCTGACAATAAAAACGATTGTTCTTTACCCGTTAAATAACAAACTGTGTTAAAAGTGATCGAGATGACGGATGAGACATCGACTGGTATGGCCTCGACTACCTGCCAGTTTTGTGGAGCGTCGTTCAAAAGAGGAATCGAATTGACTTTACACTACCAAGAGGAGCATGCAGACGAAATCGGAAAAGAAGAAGAAAGGTAAGTGGTCATGAGTTTGGCGATTGTGTAGAGACTTTGTTTACCCCTATTGCGCTAAGGATGGTCAAGCCAAACCCCATTATGATCATGCCGGTCGCTCCCACTTTTATCAGCTGCGATGCATGGTAGCCATCTGGACGAGGAGTGGAGCTATTGCTGCCAGCTGGTGCAAACTGGTTCTCTGTCAAGATAAAGCAAATGATTCCTAGCGAAGCAAGTGAAAGACCGATTGCCACAAACCCGATGTTATTCGTATGTCCTCACTCTTTCTGTTCTCAACGCGCTCATTGTACTTAATTTTTTGGTTGATTGTAGTTCATGGCACAAGTCAAGTCTCTGTCAGATGGGCAACCACTAGATAAAGATCGATCCGACAGTAACTTGAGGGTTCCGGCAAAGAGAAAATTAAGGGACTGGAATGAAAACAAAGGGCGCAAGTATCGACACTTGCAATAAACACGATTCAAATTCATTGCACGCGGCACTATATACACCCCCTCCCCCCAACAGGCCTTCTTTCTTATATGCAGGATAGTTCAGTCCTCCTCTATAATGAAGGAAAAAGGAGAGGAAAAACCACAACAAAAGGCAGTCTCGGTTCTTGACCTAGAACTGGAAGACCTGGAAGGCGTTGGCCCAACTACCGCCAGGAAGCTAAAGGAAGCAGGGATAAACTCTGTCATACAGCTTGCCACAGTCAGCTCAGACGAGCTTGCCACCGACATTGGCGGCACCAAAGAAGCTGCAGGGAACTTTATCATGGCTGCGCAAAAGCTGCTGAGGGAATCGAACTTTCTTGATAATGAATTTACAACTGCCGATGCAGCACTTGAGAAGAGAAAGTCGATTCTGCGCTGCTCGACTGGATCTGCAGCGCTTGATGAGCTGTTGCTCGGCGGCATAGAAACCCAGGCTATTACCGAGTTTTACGGCGAATTTGGATCCGGCAAGTCGCAGATATGCCACACACTGTGCGTAATGGCATCAAAGCCGATAGAAGAGGGAGGACTGGGCAGCGGAACCATATTGCTAGACACCGAAGGCACATTCAGGCCGGAGAGGATTGACCAGATTGCAAGGGCAAGGGGGATGGACTCTGAAGAGGTGCTGAAAAAAGTCCATATCGCCAAGGCTTACAACAGCTCGCACCTAGAGCTTTTGGTCAAAGACATTGGCAAATACATAGAACAGTTCAACGCCAAGCTCATAATCATTGACAGCATCATTTCGCTGCACAGGGCGGAATTTGCCGGCAGGGGAACGCTTGCAGACAGGCAGCAGAGGCTGAACCAGCTGCTTCACAGGCTAGTCCGAATCGCAGAGATTTATGGTGTTGCCATCATTATAACAAACCAGGTGCAATCAACACCAGACACGTTCTTTGGCGACCCAACAAAACCTGCGGGCGGAAACGTGGTAGGGCATGCGTCTACCTACCGCGTCTACCTGAGAAAGGCAGGAAACGACAGAATTGCAAAAATGATAGACTCGCCATACCACCCGTACTCTGACGTCAGGTTCACTGTAAACGAAAAGGGAGTCGACGACACAGAGGAGAAGGAGCCAAAGTCAAAAAAGAAAGCAGCATCTGATGACGATTGAGATGGCAGGATTTTGGGGGGGCGTAAACCCCCTTCTTGTTTTCCTGTTTTTGATAGCAGAATAGCCTAGCGCATGCTCCGTGCTTCAGCTGCACTGCCGCCTTCAATTATCAGCTCCTTTGCCTTTTCTGCTGCTATAGAAAAAGTGAAAGGCTTTAGGACAAATTCGTCTGCCCCATAATCGAGCACTCTTGTTTTTTAGTAAAGTGGCGGTAGGAGAGTACTCCTTAGGAACTCTTTCTTTTTGAAAAATGCTTAAATGCTTAAATTTTCCATAGATGCTGTTGCGAATTCGTAGCATCAGTGGTGATCCTCCAAGTCATCACGATCTTTCTGCTGAACCAGCTGCAAAGACATGGGGCAGTAGTACTCGCAGCAAAACCAATTCTTTGACTCAATCATGGCGGCAGCAGACGACCTCTGCATCTGATGATGTGGACAGAACCCCTGCCACTAACAAATTTGATTTTAGGAATATTGGCGTCCTGTCTGGAGCGTTGCAGTCCAGTCCACCACAGCTTGACGGCAACCACGGCGAGAAGGTGCCCGGTCAAAGCCAGCCACTAGACTCCGAGACTAGAGGAATCATGCAGCAGCATTTTGGTCATGATTTCAGCAACGTTCGCATACACACCGATGCGCGCGCAGCGGCATCGGCACAGAGCATGGATGCCCTGGCCTACACGGTGGGCAATGATATCGTATTTGGCTCAGGAAGTTACCAACCTCAAACCTTTCTCGGCAGAGCGCTTATAGCCCACGAGCTGGCCCACACAATACAGCAGCAACGCGGTTCTGCTGCGGAATCTAGCAACGGCGCTTCTCTGGAGCAGGCAGCCGACAATGCAGCATTTCACATCATGCTCAACCAAGCAGTGCCCCACATTGAACCAGCAAGCGCAACGCCACCTATTCAGTTCCTAAAGGTAACAAGTGGAGGTTTTGGTAAGGCGCTTGAAGAATTCACAAATACATTTAACATTCCAAACAGAGCCATAATGCTGCTAAGATCTTCAAGAACGTTCATGGCTCTGGCGCGAACTCTGGATCAGCATTATGTGTCCCGGTCTGACTCGTTCCAGTTCTACCCAGAATACACCGCAGATGACAGGATTAGAAGCGGGAACACTGGAATGCCGCGTTCTATGGTTGGCAAGCGCGAGTTAATGGTTATCAAGGGAGGCCCTTCCTTTGAGCCTCTCTGGTCTCCAGACAACCCCCTTAGCGCAGACTTGATTGAACTGAACAGCACCGACACTCCTGGCTTTATCAGCGAGCTGGCGCATGAGGCCACGCACGCTGCCAATTTCGTTAGGGGCGGGGGAGCGCCGGCGGGCCAAACGATAGCTGCCGAAGTTGACTCGATGATTCAGGAGGAGGTTCAGACCAGGCAGTCTGAAGTCACAATTCTTGGCGAGATCCCCGATAGGAACGTCCAGGCTGCAGCTGCACTTGTCGGCTCGCGAGACCCGGCTGTGGTAGAACGGGACGTTCCCCCTGCCTTCATGCTATCGTATCTTGAACTCTTTTTCTTTAGCCGGCGGCTGCGCGACGCTCAGGCCGCTGACGGGATCACAAACGAAAAGGCGGTTGAAATTCGCGAGCGAGTCGATAGCGCCGACCAGCTTGGACTAATCTATCCGTGGGGAGGCCAATATGGCAATGTATGGTCCGAGCGGCAGACGGCAAAACGGGAGTGGCGCGAATTCATGCAGAGACGCAGGCCGACCGATCCTGACTTTGAGCAGCAAAAGGAGCGATTGCTGCAGGACCACGCCCGGAGGTTTTTCAGAGGACTGCTATCCTATCGGCCGCTGCCTGCTCCTTTGCCTGCCGTACCCTGATGATCACCAAATGGATGGATCCAGAGCATGCCAAAAGCTAGCCTGATCTAGAAGAATTGTGAATCTCTGCTAATTTGCCACTATAATGCTTTTATAGTTCTTTTTACCCCAAAGAAGCAATTCAATGTCTTCTTTTCCCGGATCACCACGATTGACGAAAGGTGCCATAGTGTCTTTTGACATATTCAACCCCGTTCCAATGGTGGTGCTGTTTCAGTACAACCCTGAAACCATGACTAGGACCCTCCAGGGCAGGACCAGTGGCGGAGAAGGAGATCCGTCTGAAGCATTTCGGCTGACTGGGCCTCCTGTAGAGACCATAAGCATAGACATAGAGCTTGACGCAACAGACCAGCTTGAAAAGCCAGATGAGAACAAGAATGCCACAAGCATGGGCATACTGCCCCAGCTATCAGCGCTTGAAATGATGCTCTATCCAAAAAGCTCGCTTGTAATCGCAAACACGGCCCTGACGCTTGCCGGCGTTTTAGAAGTCATTCCCCCTGAAGCTCCGTTTACCCTATTCATATGGGGGTCAAAGCGGGTGCTCCCTGTCAAGATAACAGACTTTAGAGTCGTAGAGGAGGCGCATGATGCAAACCTCAACCCGATAAGGGCCAAAGTCTCCCTTGTAATGAAGGTGCTAACGTATGCCGATCTAAAGCTTACCCACCCAGGTTACGCGCTGTTCCTCGCGCACCAAGTGGTTAAAGAAACCATGGCAGTCATTGGTTCCGTAAACAGCCTAGGCGCGCTTGGAGACGTCAAGATATTGTGATGATTGGCATGTTTGAAGAAAAAAGCCGCTACTCAAACTGCGAAGACGCAACATTTGTAACGCAAGATGGCCAAGTTATCACATACAAGAAGAGAAGGTTTTTGCCGCAGGGAGAAAAGATGCCCACAAGGGCAAAAATTCCAGTGCTTGCCGGAGACAGGCTTGACGTTCTGGCAGCCCGGCATGTCGGCGACCCGGAGCAATACTGGCGCATCTGCGACGCAAACAATGTCATGCACCCGCTTGAAATAACTGCAGAGCCGGGCAGGATAATCAAGATAGCCTCTCCGTGGTGATTCTGCCCTGCCATTTCTAGGCATACATCTTCAAGTGCTTGTCGGCCCAGCTATAGCTCCGCTTCCTGCTCCAGCTCCATTGATACAATCCATAAAATCAATCGAAGTGACAAACACAGACGAAGGCCGCGACGGGTTTGAAATTACATTTGGAATAGGCCGCAGCGGTCCTGCAAGCCTGCTTGATTATGACATCATTGCCAACCCGCTTCTCAGAGAGCACAACCGAGTCATACTTGTGGCATACATGGGCTTCACTCCTAATGTGTTGATAGACGGCATCATCAGGTTTCACCAGTCCAGCATTGCCGGAGAACCGGGCCAATCCACCTTCAAGGTGACTGGCGAAGACATCAGCAGCATAATGGGAATTGAAGAAAAGACCAAGCCATGGCCAAACACTCCAACGCCGGGAGTTGTTGCAAGCATAGTATCCAGCTATTCACAGTATGGATTAAAGCCGCTTCCAATTCCGCCGGCCATGATGGATGTCCCAATAATGCTTGACAGAACGCCGATGCAGCGAAACACGGATCTGGATTACATACACAAGCTTGCCAGGTCTTCAAGCTCTGTGTTTTACGTAGAGCCAGATCCAGTTCCAGGCACGACTACCGCTTACTGGGGTCCGCCTTCACTTTCAGGCGTTGCGATGGAGCCCCTCAACGTAAACATGGGGTCTGAAACAAACGTTGTCGGCTCTATCAACTTTCAAAATAACCCTGTCAGCCCTACAATGGTAAGGGGCAGCATAGTTGACAGAACCACTGGCCAGAGAGTTCCCATAATGACCTTTGCAAGCACCCGCCCGCCTCTATCCTCGCAGCCAGCCTGGCTTGTGAACCAGCCAAACGTGAGGACCAGGCAGTATACAGGCGACGGAGGAGTTAACATGATTCAGGCAATGTCAGAGGCGCAAAGCGAAACAGACAGGTCTGTAAACGTGCTCACAGGCACAGGCGAGCTTGATGCTGCGCGCTACGGATCCATACTGCGTGCGCGCAGGC
>JBDZWB010000161.1:0-4194 GCA_040255975.1 Nitrosopumilales archaeon | reverse complement strand
TACGCATCCCCCGTGATGCTTGAATGCAGCGTGGTCGAAGACGGCAAGATTCTCGAATCACGCTTTATCCATATTGGCGATATGCCTGTGATGGTCAAGTCAAACACGTGCATACTGCACAACCTGCCGGAAAGCAAACTCGTCGAATTTGGCGAGGATCCCCGCGACCCTGGAGGATATTTCGTTATCAACGGCTCAGAGCGCGTCATTGTAGGATTGGAAGACTTGTCGTACAACAAGATCATTGTTGACGCTGAAGAAACAACCGGCACTCTGCTCTACAAGGCCAAGGTCTATTCTTCAATCGTAGGCTATAGAGCAAAGCTCGAGCTGGTAATGCGCCCTGACGGTTCGATAGTGACCAAGATCCCTGGATCTCCCGTAGACATTCCGCTTATTACTCTCATCCGAGCACTTGGTCTTGAATCTGACAAAGATATTGCAGACTCTGTTTCGCTCAACGAAGTCATTCAGGATGAACTAGAGCCTTCATTCGAAAAGGCCGGCGACGTCAAGAGTAGCAGGGACGCCATCGTCTACATTTCAAAAAGAATCGCGCCTGGTATGCTTGAAGAGTTCCAGATAAAGAGGGCAGAGACACTGCTTGACTGGGGTCTTCTTCCGCATATCGGCAAGAACCCTGACAATAGGCATGAGAAGGCTCTCTTCCTCGGCGAAGCAGCAAGCAAGCTCATCGAGCTCAAGTTGGGCTGGATAGATGCCGACGACAAGGATCATTATGGTAACAAGGTAATCAAGTTTGCCGGCCAGATGCTTGCAGACCTGTTCAGGACTGCCTTCCGCAATCTGATCCGCGACATGAAGTACCAGCTGGAACGCTCTGGACAGAAACGCGGCATCAATGCAGTCGCTGCAGCGGTAAGGCCCGGCATCGTCTCCGACAAGCTAAATAACGCCATTGCAACAGGCAACTGGGGCAGGGGGAGGGTTGGAGTCACACAACTGCTGGACAGGACAAACTACATGTCCACGATTTCGCACCTGCGCAGGATCCAGTCTCCGCTCAGCAGGAGCCAGCCCAATTTCGAGGCAAGGGACCTGCACGCGACGCACTTTGGAAGGATCTGCCCAGCAGAAACACCTGAAGGTTCTAACTGTGGACTCGTCAAAAACCTCGCGTTATCCGCAATAATTTCAGTCAACGTCCAGAGCGCCGAAGTCACGGAAAAGCTGTACGAGCTAGGAGTGCAGAATGTTGAAGATGCAAACGAGAGTCTCCGCGAATCCGGCACGAGGGTGTTTGTCGACGGCAGGCTGATAGGCTATGTCGAGAAGGGGGACCACCTCTCCGACACTTTGAGATCGATGAGAAGATCGGGCAAGATCCACCCACACGTGGGCATCTACCTTTACAGCTCGCAGAATGATAAAGCCACAAAGCGCCTTTACATCAGTTGCAATGCTGGCCGTGTGTTGCGTCCGTTGGTGGTAATCAGGGACAACAAGCCACTTGTAACGTATGAAATCATAGAAAAGGTCTCGAAAAAGTTCCTCTCCTGGAACGACCTGTTATACATGGGCGTAATCGAGCTTGTTGATGCAAACGAAGAAGAGAACTGCTATGTCGCAATCGATCCAAAAAAGATCGAGCCAAAGCATACTCACCTAGAGATATTTCCATCAGCAATCTTGGGCGTGGGCGCTTCCATAATCCCGTACCCCGAGCACAACCAGTCGCCGAGAAACACCTATGAAAGTGCCATGGCAAAGCAGAGCCTTGGATTTTCAACTCCGCTCATGAATGCAAGCACCTATGTCAGGCAACATTTCATGCTATATCCCCAGACTCCGGTAGTGAGCACAAAGGCGATAAACCTGCTTGGACTTGAGGACCGCCCGACCGGCCAGAATGCCGTAGTAGCAGTACTGCCGTTTGAAGGCTATAACATCGAAGACGCTGTAGTGTTCAACAAGTCTTCAGTAGACAGGGGTCTTGGCAGGACGTTCTTTTACAGGATCTATGAAGCTGAAGCAAAGCAGTACCCCGGTGGCATGAAGGATAACTTCGAGCTCCCGCAAGCAGATGCCAATATCCGCGGATACAGAGGCGAAAAGGCATATCGTCTACTTGAACAGGACGGCGCCATAATGCATGAGGCCGTGGTAAACGGAGGTGACATTTTGATTGGCAGGACTTCGCCTCCAAGGTTTATGGAAGAGTACAAGGAGTTTGAAGTCAAGGGTCCCTATAGGCGCGATACTTCAGTCGGCGTCAGGCCGTCCGAAAACGGAGTCGTTGACACAGTAATAGTAACACAGTCTGTTGAAGGCGGCAAGATGTACAAAATCAGGGTCCGAGACATGAGGATCCCAGAGATCGGTGACAAGTTTGCCTCGAGGCATGGTCAGAAAGGAGTCGTCGGCATGCTGGTCAATCAAGAAGATGTGCCATACACTGAAGACGGCGTTGTTCCGGACATTATGATCAACCCACATGCGTTCCCTTCAAGAATGACCGTCGGACAGTTCATGGAGTCGCTTGGCGGCAAGGCAGCCTCGCTCCGCGGTAGGATTGTTGACGGTTCGGCTTTCCTCGGAGAGAAGGGCGACGACATCAAGAGCGCAATGGAGCAATATGGGTTCAAGTACACTGGCAAGGAAGCAATGTACGACGGCAGGACTGGACGCAAATTCCCTGCAGATGTCTACATAGGAGTGGTCTATTATCAAAAGCTGCATCACATGGTTGCCGACAAGATCCACAGCCGTGCAAGGGGCCAAGTCCAGATGCTGACAAAGCAGCCCACCGAGGGTCGCGCACGCGGTGGAGGACTGAGATTTGGAGAGATGGAGCGCGACTGCCTTATTGCATACGGTGCGTCAATGATGCTGAAGGACAGATTGCTGGAAGAATCTGACAAGGCAGAGGTTAATGTCTGCGAGCGCTGCGGGCTGCTTGCATACTATGACGTCAAACAGCGTCGTTATGTATGCCGTGTATGCGGAGAAAAGGCCAAGATTTCATCAGTGGTTATCGCCTATGCTTTCAAGCTGTTGCTGCAAGAGATGATGAGTCTGAACGTCGCTCCGAGGCTGCTTGTGAAGGAGAAGGTCTGAGGAGGTAGATTGAGATGATGGAAGAATCTGCAAAAATTTTGGGTGGAATAAAATTCAGTGTATGGTCTCCAACTGAAGTGCGCAAGTTCTCTGTCGCCGAAATCACGGCGCCCGAGACATACGATGAAGATGGCATGCCTGTGCAAGGTGGATTGATGGACAACAGACTGGGCACGCTAGAGCCGGGCCAAAAGTGCGCAACATGTGGCAACACTTCTGCGAAATGCCCTGGACACTTTGGACATATCGAATTGGCTGAGCCTGTGCTCCACATAGCGTTCGTTGATGACATACACAAGCTCTTGCTCATCTGCTGTAGGTCTTGTAACAGGATCAAGCTTGAACCTGAAGAACTGACGCATTACAAGCAGATCCGCGATACAAAGGCTGCGTATGCTGTCATTACTCTTGAAAACATCAAGGACGAGATTATCGAGCGATCCAAGAAGGTCAAGGTCTGCCCGCACTGCGGCAAGGAACAATATGACCTGATATTCACCAAGCCGACGATCTTTGTAGAAAAGACTGACGCAGGCGAAAACAGGCTCCTGCCGATTACGATACGCGAAAGACTGAGCCACATCCCAGACGACGACCTGACACTGCTTGGATATGATCCAAAGACTGCAAGACCGGAATGGTTCGTACTCCAAGTGCTACCGGTTCCGCCAGTAACTGTCAGACCATCAATTATACTTGAAACAGGCATCAGGTCGGAGGATGACCTGACTCACAAGCTGGTCGACATCATCAGGGTGAACCAGCGCCTCAAAGAGAGCAAGGAAGCAGGAACCCCACCGCTTATCGTTCAGGATCTTGTAGATCTGCTGCAGTACCATGTCACGACATACTTTGACAATGAAGTGTCTGGCATCCCACAGGCTCACCACAGGTCTGGCAGACCACTCAAGACCCTGACCCAGAGGCTCAAAGGCAAAGAGGGCAGGTTCAGGGGCTCGCTTTCAGGCAAGCGCGTCGACTTTTCTAGCAGGACAGTGATCTCGCCGGATCCCAACCTAAGGATTTCCGATGTTGGTGTGCCGACAGACGTGGCCAAGAAACTCACTATACCTGAAACGGTTTCACAATGGAATATTGAGAGGCTGAAGGAGCTGG
>JBDZWB010000160.1:0-4253 GCA_040255975.1 Nitrosopumilales archaeon | reverse complement strand
TGGTAGAGTTGGCGGCAAAGAGCACCATGACCACGTCGTCTTGCGACATTAACCCGTACATGTTGATCTTGCCATATTCCTGTTCGTTTTCGTAGAGATACCAGGTGCACGTTATCTGTCTTTTCCCCTGGAAACACTGAAAACGTGCGTGCCTACAATATGTTCGGCAGCACGGCGGCATCTCCGACCACTGACCCGTCCAGCGTCGCAACGACGCACTTCTCGACTCCGGCCTGCATCACCCGGGTGATGATTGGAGATATCGACTTGCGATAATGCTCGCCGGTCGCGTATAGGTGTGGGTTGAAGCTGGGCACCACCACGATCTCCACCGTCCCTTCCGCGGACGGAAAGAGCGCCCTTCTGCGTGCCTGCATGTATATCCAGACCCGCTGCCCGTGCACCACGCTTCTCTTCTTTACGAAAACTGGGTGGATGTGTCCCATCACTATCCGGGCAACGTTCGCTCTGACATCCGAAGGCATCGAGTGACCGTGCACGAGCAATGTATCTCCAATAGTCATGCCCTTGACACTGACAGAATTGACGCTAGCAGGCAACAGGTGCATGATGTTGCTATCGTGGTTGCCCGGCACAAGATAGACATCTGCCCTTGTGGCAAGCCGCTTCAAAAACGCAGGAATCTCGTCCCACTCTTGCTTGTTTATCGATCCTACTGTATGCTTGATGTCCCCCAACAGTATGATGCCGTTGGCCTGTTCCTGTTCCACCAGCTGCAAGAGCTCGTCGGCCATCCCAGATACGATACTTGGCATCGAGACTCCCTTGTCCAGCAGTTCGGATTCGAGTCCGATGTGCAGGTCGGTCACGACGATGTACCTTTGGTCATCCTCTAGCAACAGCGCAGCATGAGGGTGGAGTGGCCGTACCTTCACGCTTTTTATACGGAAAATGGGCAAATAAATCAGTGTCGAGGATCGACGAGGCAGTAATGTCAGGCAGCGTCAAACAGATACTGTTCCTGCCTAGCGGAAAAAAGCTGTGGATCGTAGTGGGCAGAGACAATGAATACTGGGCCGACCCAGAGCTCGGCTTTTGTTCTTGTAAGGACTATTACTTCACCACCCTTTCCGGCAAGGATGAATGCTACCACCTGAAAAGTGTAAGGAAGGCAATTTCGGAGAAAAGGTTCACGATAATAGATTTTTTGGACAATGAATATGTAGGATTCCTCCAAGCCATAGCCGAGGATAGCGTCAACCTGCTAGGCCGCGGTTGAAGTCTGGGTGCTTGGCGATATGTCAGCGGGGGCCTCCGAATTATCAGTGCCGGTCCGCGCCTCTCCGCCTTTGCGGCCGATGGTAGAGTAATATTCGGCTCCGCGTTCTTGCTTTACCGTCTCGCCGCCGCGCTTGCCGATCTCGCTGTAGAATTCAGTGCCATAGCGCTCCTTTACAGCTCCGCCGCCCTTTTCGCCAATCTCGCGGTAAAAGTCTGATCCGTAGCGCTCTTTGACTACTTCGCCTCCACGCCTTCCTGCCTCAGAGAGCCCTTCCCGGTCCTGCGCCCTTGCCTCGCCACCAGCCTTGGCCACCCGCATTCTGGTTTCTGGGTTTGCAGCCGCAAGCCCCCTCTTTTGGTGCGGCGCAATGCCGCCCTTTCTTGCCACTCGCTGCCTTGTCTCTTCACTGGCAGATGCCAGACCCCTCCGGGCGTGTCCGTTCTCGGCTTCTGAGCTCATACCAGTTAGACACCTATATCGCTTAAAAGGGCAAGCGAATAAAGTAAGAGAAGCTTAATCAAACAATTTATTATCCGATTGTTTTTACTGCCAGCGTGGATGTTCTTATCATCGGCTCAGGCGGCAGGGAACACGCGCTGGGTTGGAAGGTTGCACAGAGCAAACGGGTCAACAAGATATACTTCGCTCCTGGCAATGGCGGCACTTCTGAAAACGTCAACATCAAACAGAACGATATCGCAGGATTGCTGGCGTTTGCAAAAGGCAAGAACTTGCTCACAATAGTGGGTCCGGAAGAACCGCTATCGCTAGGGATAGTTGATGCCTTTGAGAATGAAGGTCTCCGCATCTTTGGGCCAACCAAAGCTGCAGCAACGCTCGAGGCCAGCAAGGCGTTCGCCAAAGAGTTCATGCAGGAAGCCGGCATCCCCACAGCCAATTTCGCCATATTCGCCGACGCGCAAAAGGCGCGCGACTATGTCTTTAAACAAAACAAGCCGCTAGTTGTAAAAGCAGACGGGCTTGCAGCAGGCAAGGGCGTGGTCGTCTGCGACAATGCCAGTGAAGCCATTACAGCCATCGACAGCATGATGACCAAGAAAGAATTTGGAGCTGCCGGCAACAAGGTCGTCGTAGAAGAGCGTCTGTCGGGAGAGGAAACGTCATTCATTGCGCTCTGTGACGGCAAGACTATAATGCCACTTGCGTCGACGCAGGACCACAAGCGGGTGTTCGATGGCGACAAAGGCCCGAACACCGGAGGCATGGGTGCTTATTCCCCGGCTCCAGTAGTTGACAGTGTGCTCTATGAAAAAATAGTCAAGAGGGTGATGGAGCCGGCGATAAACACGATGAAAAAGCTCGGTACCCCGTTCAAGGGTTTTCTCTATGCAGGCATTATGGTAGATGACGGCGAGCCAAAAGTGCTAGAGTTCAACGCAAGAATGGGTGACCCCGAGTGCCAGCCGATAATGATGAGGATGAAATCAGACCTTTATGCTTACGTCGATGCAGCCGTGGACGGCAGGCTTGATGAGATGCCCCCTATCGAATGGGAGGACCAGACAGCTGTCTGCGTAGTTATGGCCGCACGTGGATACCCAAGCAGTTATGAAAAGGGCAAGGTTATAGAAGGGCTTGACTCGGTCTTTGGCCCTGATGTAATGGTCTTCCATGCGGGCACCGCCCGCGATCAGCAGAACAGGGTGATAACAAACGGCGGCCGCGTCCTTGGAGTCACCGCACTTGGTAGGGACGCAAGGCAGGCGATCGACAACGCATATTCTGCAGTCAGAAAGATTCGCTGGGGAGACAACGGGCACTATTACAGAACCGACATTGCCAGAAGGGCCATCGGCCGCTAGATGTAGTGGATTCCATCCTCGGTCGCTACGGCGCCAAGCCTCATGTCGTGCTCGCCCTTGGGCAGGCGCTCCAGTAGCTGAAAAGAATATGCTAGCCCCACAGAAAACGTCCTTTTCTCTGCAAGGTACCTGTCGTAGTATCCCTTGCCGTACCCCAACCGGTAGCCCTGTCGGTCAAATGCAACGCCAGGAACCACAATCAGGTCAATCCTGTCCACAGGGCGGTATGGAAGTGGTTCCATTATGCCAAACCTTCCCTTGACAAGATATTTGCCTGACGACAGTTCATAGAATGTCAGGCCTTCGCCTTCGACGCTTGGCAGCGCAACCCTTTTGCCCAGCGATCTCGCCTGTTCGATTATCATGTCGGTCTTGACTTCAGAGCCAAAAGCATAGTATGCGCCGATCGTTTTTGCGGATTCGAATTCCTTACTGTTTAGTAGCATCTTCTGGACGCGCTTGCTCCGATTTGCGATTTCGGTCAGAGCAAGAGTATTGCGCTGTTGAAGCATCCGCTGTCGTACGTCCTGTTTGCTTGTCAGCTATTTGCTCATCTCTTTTGAAATAGAAGCTGCAGTGACCGTGTTTTTCAGAAGCATTGCCCGGGTCATCAGGCCAACTCCGCCCGGCACAGGCGTAACCCAAGAAGCCTTTTGCTTTACTGACTCAAAGTCGACGTCGCCGACAAGCTTGTTGTTCAGCCTCGCAGTACCGACGTCGACAACTATCGCGCCATCCTTTATCATGTCGCCGGTGAGCGTAAAGCGCTCGCGGTTGCCGACCGCTGTCACCACAAGGTCTGCCTTTTGCAGCTTTGCCTTCAGGTCCTTTGTCCGTGAATGGCAGATTGTCACAGTGGCATCCTTTTCTAGAAGCAATAGTGCAAGTGGCTTGCCAACCAAGTTGCTGCGGTTTACCACCACTGCATCCATGCCGGCGACATCAATCTTGTAATAGTCAAGCATTTCCATGATGCCCGAAGGCGTGCACGGCTTTAGTAGCCCCATCCCGTTCTGAAGCATGCCGGCGTTGTACGGAGTCAAGCCGTCCACGTCCTTGAACGGGCTCAACGCCGTAATTATTTCCAGTTCGTCGATGTGCTTTGGAAGCGGAAGTTGCACCAGTATGCCGTGAATCTCGTGGTCGTTGTTGAGCAATCTTACCAGTTCAAGCAGCTCGTTTTGTTC
>JBDZWB010000159.1:0-4254 GCA_040255975.1 Nitrosopumilales archaeon | reverse complement strand
GGGCGACCCCGCACAGGAACATCCACGGATTCCCAGAGCTGTTTGAATCAAACGACATCGGCAATCTGGTAATGGTGGGCCCCAAGGGTCCACCTTCACCCAAAGTAAGATACACAGGTTTTGTAAAAAGGGATCAGATGTATTCAGAAATGGCAGGAGCATCAATAGGAATCCTGCCATGGCAGAGCCACTGGTTCCACAAGTACTCTAACCCAAACAAGGTTTACGAGTACGCCCATGCGGGGCTATTTGTAATGTGCACATCATCGTTTGAGGCAGTTGCAAGAACGTTAAGGGAGAACTGCGCAACCTTTGACGATTATGATTCGCTCGTGTCACAAATTGCAGTCATGAAAAACGACATGGACGAATTATACAACAAGAGGCTCAAGGTGTTCGAGTTCGCCCGCTCAAAACTGGTATGGGAGAACAATGAAAAGAACATCCTGGCTGCGTACCAGGCTTGCTAGACTATTCGCGGCTCAGGATCTCGACAGGGCACACCGTCACCAGCTGTTTGAACTTTGTTGCGTCCTGCTCACTTCCCACTATTGATCCATAGTGCATCGGGATCGCCAGCTTTTTCGGCTTTATCTTTTCATTCACGGCCTTTGCAGCCTCTTCTGCCGTCATAACGTACGTGCCTGACACCGGTACGAGCGCAATATCAGGTTTGGCTGTGCTCATCTCTGGAATGTCGTCGGTGTCTCCAGTGTGATAAATGCGCATGTTACCGGCGGTGATTACAAATCCCACTTTGTTGTCTGCCTTTGGGTGGAAATTCTTGTTGGTGTTATAGGCAGCTACAGCTTCAAGAGTCATTCCTTGCACGCTTACTTTGTCGCCGGGCGCAACCCCTTTTACATCTGCTGCGCCAGCCGACTTTAGCTGGTCAAGGCATTCCTTTGCAGCAACGACGCTTGTCTTTTCTCCTATTACGTGTTTCAAGTCGTCCATGCTCAGATGGTCAAAGTGGTTGTGCGAAATTAGGATAATGTCGGCGTCGTTCTTGTTTTGTTGATCTTTGGAAAGCTTGTACGGATCGATATAGATCGTCTTGCAGTCGGCGACTATCCTAAATCCATCATGGCCAAGCCAGTGAAACCTTACTCCGTTAAACTCCATAACTTGAGAGCGCTCTGAAATTTATTTAAATCTGATCCTTTTGCCTTGGCTTTGGGTTTGCGACTATTAGCCTGTCTCTGCTCAGCGTGAGCACCAGCACTTCGTTCGCGATCAGCCGCCGGCGCAGGTTTGTGTCTATGGTCGCCACTGCGCACTTTTGCTTCACCGCATATTCGATTATCGAGTCATCGACGTGGCGCGCCTTTGCCACCGTAACCGTCTTGAACTTTGCCTTTGCGAGCACAAGTGCGGTCTTTGCAAGGGTCGACCTCTTGGGACCAGCTTTTTCAACCAGACGTTCAAGCTCGTCTTCTACAATATCAGGCACGAGAAAGTCGAGCCGGCCAAGCTGCGACTCAATCTTGGCTACCTGTTTGATAGGCTTTGAAACAAGTACCATCAAAAAGCTGGTGTCGCAAAGGATTTCCATTCTAGACGGCTATCCCTGATCCAATCAGACGCCACCGATCGGCAATCCTCCTGCTCAGGGCAACCCTGCTCTGTGGCATCATGCATACAGGTTTTTTCAGTTTTACTTCAATCTTGCTATCCCGCACACTCGTCACTGTGGCAACGCTGGCAGCTGTCCCGATATTGAGACGGATAGTTTCCTTCACCCTAATTGGGTCGACCTTTACCATCTCGGCTGTGCCAACTGCAGTATCAAAAAGATGTGTTTCTACTGTAATATCTTCCACATTCTTTGGTAGTGAGCCGGGTTTGCCAATTACAGAGCCTATTAGAGAATCGCTCTTTGTGAGCGATGGGTCAAGCTTGGTGCCTATTGCAACTAGACCTCCGGGCTTGACCTCATCTACCAAGCCGGCACCAGTGCCAAGTGTAGAGATCTGTGAAGTAATAGGGTCATACTTGCCCTTCTTTTCATCCAAAAGACCTGGGCGAATCTCAATTTCGTCACCAACGTTGAAAGCCCCCTGGACTAACGCACCTCCGATGATGCCACCTTTGACTTGTTTAATAGGAGTACCCGGCTTGTTTATGTCAAAGGATCGGAGGACATGCATTATCGGTTCGACGTTCTTTGTCCGCTCGGGCGTTTGGATGTTGTTTTCAATTGCTTCAATGAGCGCATCGATGTTGAGCTTGTGTTGTGCTGACACAGGGATTATCGGAGCCTTTTCTGCAACACTTCCCTTTACAAACTCCTTTATCTGCTTGTAATTGTCAAGCGCTTCGTCGTATTCGGTCAGATCGGCCTTGTTCTGCACCAGCACCACTTGCTGGATTCCGAGTACCGAGAGTGCTAGAAGGTGCTCCCTAGTTTGAGGCTGTGGCACCTTTTCGTTTGCAGCAATCACAAGTATTGCTCCATCCATTAGGGCCGCGCCTGAAAGCATATTTGCCATAAGACTCTCATGGCCAGGCGAGTCGACAAAACTCACCACGCGTGATAGTTCGCTTTCTCCTCCGCAGTTGTTACATTTCGGCTGTGTGCTATAACCAACAGGTGCTGGACATTTGGGGCACTTGTAGAAGGCTGCGTCTGCATATCCGACCTTGATTGTGATGCCCCTCCGCAGCTCTTCGCTGTGAGCACTGGTCCAGACTCCAGTAATAGCCTCAATGAGAGTAGTCTTGCCATGGTCAACATGACCAGAAGTTCCGATGTTAACGCATGGCTGGTATCCATACTTCTTGATGTACCAATCCGGTAAAGTCTCTTTCCAGTGCAATGATAAGTATCGTGAAATTCTCGGGGATATAAGGGTAAGGAAAAATTACTTCTTTTTCTTTGCCGGCTCGGCTGCTTCTGGAGCTGCAGCTTCGGCCTGCTTTTCTGGCAGTGTGCCTTCAACGAGTAGGCAGTTCAGCTGGTATATTTCTTCCGTGACCATGTTGCCCCTGACGAGCTTCCTTACGCGGGCTTCGCTTCTGTTTCCGACACCAGTTGAAAGTAGGACGTATTTCTTGACCCCACCGTGCACGTCAGAACGCATCGGCGTTCCAGACTTGTCGCTTCCGCCGGTTATCTTTAACTTGCCCCCAGCGACTCCTATGACAGAGGCATCGATGACGCTGCCTATTCTGGAGCCAAGCAGAGGCTGTGCATTTTTGTCCTTGAGCTCCTGCGCAATCGTCTTGCCTTTTGTGTCTGAAACCACTACTTTGAACTGGGCCAAAGTAAAATTCAGGCGCCTTCAACGTTTAATTAACCTTTGGTCATGAAACGGTTAAAAATCACCACGCTGCAGCAATTATGTTGGAGCCAGAGCAAGAGAAGGTTGTTGAATGTCCCCGCTGCGGGTTTGAAATGAAGAGCATGACTGCGTGCCACATGATATGCACAAACTGCGGCGGCCACATGGACTGCAGCGAAAAGGGCCTGACTTGGGGCTAGAACGGGTTCCTGTCCCAGTTCATCTGAAAGTTGTCGGCTATGTCTACTGCCTTACCCTTCATTATCTCGATATAGTTGTCGTAAGTAGCAGAAAAGCCGCAATGGCCGCATTTTACCTCCGACATCTCGTCGTTCACTACTGCCTTTTTGCCGCACTCGGGACATCTTGCTTCAAGCACGCCTTGGATAGGTAGCGCATTGTTAATAAATTGTATCTGGCCTATAGCTGTCAGTTGACAAGAATAGGCGATGCCTACAGGCGACTTCATGGCATGGTAAGCGATAGACCCACGAACTTTAGTTGGGTCATAGACGGCAAGTTGGCCGGCTGCGGGCTTCCGGTAACCGAAAATGAGTTCAGATGGCTGGCAGAACAAGGGATAAAATCAGTTGTCACTGTAAGAGAGGTCGCGCTTCCATCTGACTGGTTTAATGGTAGCGACATTGACTACCTCCATTTAGAAGTCGAGGATTTTGGTGCGCCAAACATGGAAGACCTGATACAAGCAGTTGACTTTATCGAGCAGCAGATAAGCAATGGCAGGCCTGTGATGGTGCACTGCGCCGCCGGCAAGGGTAGGACGGGCACTGTGCTTGCAGCCTATCTTGTTAAAAACCACAACATGACGGCAGATCAAGCCATTGAAAAAGTGCGAAGCATGAGACCAGGTTCGATTCAGTCGATCTCGCAGGAGACTGCGGTGTCGATGTACGAAAAATACCTAAAAAGCAGCCTCGGATAACATCGTTTATTCTGGAATGGAATCAAC
>JBDZWB010000008.1:0-17436 GCA_040255975.1 Nitrosopumilales archaeon | reverse complement strand
AAGGGAAAAACAAGAGCTCGAAAAGAAAGAAAAGGAGAAAAAAATTGGAAGCGGCAGGAAAGAACTTGGACACTAGGAGCGCCGACGGCAACATTCTGCTTGCGCTTGAAAAAAAGCCAGAGGGGCCTGACGCAGAAAAACTACAGCATGGTCTTGCCAAGCTGGTGCTTACGCTTGTACAGACAGTGACTGACATCTTGGAGAGACAGGCTACCCGGCGAGTCGAGTCTGGAACCCTTACGGTCGAGGAGGTCGAGAGGCTCGGGCTTGCGTTCATGCAGATCAGGGAGCGCACCGCAGACATTGCGGACAAGTTTGGAGTCAAGCAGGAAGAGCTTGGCATTAGGCTGTCGCAGGAGTATGACCAAAAGCAGGTGTCGATAGTGGATGTTGTAGACAAACTGATCGATCAAGGGACGGTCATTGCCGGAGACGTGACGATTGCAGTGGCCGGAGTGGACCTTGCCACATTGCGTCTGCTGGCAACATTGACAACAACAAAGTGATTGGGATGGTGGACGGTAGATACATCTATTGCATCGTGGATTGGGAGGAAAACAAACCAACCGGAAACTTTGGTAACATTGGCATAGGTGAAAACGCTGTCTTTACGATCGGTTACAAGGATATCGCTGCAGTTGTCAGCGCAATTCCGTTCAAGCAGCTGGAGTCGAACCTCAATGACATTATGGCTCACCAGCGTGTAGTTGAGGCAGCACGTGAGGCAGACACTGTTCTGCCAGTCAGGTTTGGCGTGATCTTGAAGAGTGAAGATGGGATAAAAAAGCTCTTGGCAAGCTCGTACAAGGATTATGCTTCCAAGCTCTCAGCATTGCGAGGCAAGGACGAGCTGGGGATCAAAGTGCTTTTGAACAAGTCGAGCATGAAAAAGATCGAGGCTCAGGCAGAGATGTCAGAAGAGATACAAAAGATAAAACAAGAGATCTCGTCATCCAAGCCTGGCACTTCTTACTTTCTGAAACTTAGGCTGCAGGACGCAGTGAAAAACGAAACACTGATGATGGTGGACAAGATGGCCGGCGAGATAAACAATTCTTTTACCCAAATCGCCGTAGATAGTCGCTTGCTGAAAAATGACGTAGGCGAAATCGTGCTAAATGCAGCGTACCTGGTCGACCGCCACCGGACTCCTGAATTTGATACAAAAGTGAGAGAGCTGCGAGAGCGGTTCGAAAGAGAAGGGATGACAATCCATCGGAGTGGACCATGGGCTCCATACTCATTTTGTTGATGCAATATGTTGCTTGAATTAATAATAATGAAATTGACGCTGGATGCAATAATGCAGCACTGCAACAGCATTGCAGCAGAGGTGGACATACGCGAGCAGTCAAGGCAGCTGAAAGCAAGGCTGCTCAAACTGATGGCTGACTATGAAACCGGCGTAATTGATCAAAGGACGTACGCTGAGCAGGAAGCCGAGATCATGGCAAGCTTGAGCAAGCTGACCCAGCAGGTTAACACACAATCCGGAACGCAGTCATTCAACACTGGATTAGGACTCTAGTACCGGCAGGCTGAAGGCAAATGTTGCGCCTTTGCCAAAAGAGTTGTTTGAGCACCAGATCTTGCCATCGTGTGCCTCCACTATGCTTCTTGATATGAACAGGCCAAGGCCGGTCCCCTTGTCCGACTTTGTAGCAAACTTGCTAAAGAGCCTCGGCATAATGTCTGGGTCTATGCCTCTTCCACTGTCATGCACGCTGACCACTGCGTGACCATTTTTCTTTTCAATAGATACCAAGATTGTGCCTTCCTTTGTGAACTTGACCGCATTGTCCAACAGGTTTGTCACAACCTGCGTTATTCTTCCCCTGTCTGCTTTCACGTAGATGTCTTTTGGCTCATATGCAAACTTCACCGTGCCATTTGCCAGCTGATTCTTTGCGTCCTGCATAGTCGCTTCGACGATGTCATTTAGGTTGAATTTTTCCTTATCGAGCTTTAGCGCCTCGCTTTCTATCCTAGTCACATCCAGTATGTCGCTTGTCAACCTCTGCAGCCTGATAGAGTTGCGGTAAATCGCTCTTATCATCTCGTCGTTATCACTGGAATCCATCTGCAAGAGCTCGGCATAACCCAATATCGCTTGTGTGGGTGTTCGAAGCTCGTGAGCTGCGACGTTGATGAATTCCTTTTGCATCTTATCATGGATCTTTAGCTGCTCGTTTGCAGCTGCAAGCGAATCATTTGATCTTTTAAGCTCTTCAGTCTTGGAGCGAAGCTCGGCAGTCCGAGTGTCAACAGTCTGCGTCAGTCTGGTGTTCCAGACAAGCACAAGTGCCGCTACGCCTACAGCTGCAGCACCGATGACAATCGTCAAGAGCATGTTAAAGTTCCTCTGCTGTTCCACGAGCGCGCCGACGTTGGATGCGAATTGGTGTGGTGTTATTATGTACAGGGTTCCAAACTGATCTCCGTTAATTATTATGGGTTCGTAAGCAAAAGTGGCTGTCTGGCTTCCTGCCGAAAAGTCCTGTAGACCCGGCTCGCCTTGGAGAGACCTTCTGATGAACTCAAGAAAAGAATCCTTTAGTTCTGGAGGCAAGCGCGCCTGCAATTCCTGTCCAGATGAGTCCTTGCCTATCAGCTCTTTGGAATTGGAATACAGTATCATGCCGTTTCTGTCAATGATGCCTATTGAACTCTGGGTATCAGACGACAGCTGTCCCTGCAAAAAGACCCCGAACGTGTCAAGTCTAATTCCTGCAACAGAAACCCCGAGGAATTCACCAGTTTCTGTGCTTGTTATGGGGCGTGAGATGTAGATTCTGGTGATGTTGTCATTGGAATCGATTGCGCTGCTGTAATAACTGTCAAGCCGGTTTTTGGATTCAATAAAGTAAGATCTCTGGCTAAGGTCAGTGCCCCTGAATTGTTCGAAAGCGGTCTGGTTGATGTTGCTTAGCCAGATCATCCTGCCATCGCGGTCAAGCCACATGTAAAAGTCTGTCAGCTCGCTAGTGGAGTTCTGGGCTGCATTGAACAGCCACTGCGCCCTAGCAAACTCGTTGTTTTGCACGGATCTGGCGTTTGAAACAATCTGGAGATTTTCCGACACCGATTCTATTCGGTTTACAAATACGTTTTCTAGATCATGCGCCTGAATCTTGGCGTTAGATCTGATGTCTTCAACCGCAATCTTTAGGATTTCCCTAGAAGTAAAATTCGAATACTGGAATGAGATGGCTGAAAGGGATACTGCGACTGCTGCTATCAAAGCCAGCAATACTATGCTATTCTTGGAAAACTTGGTCGTGCCCACAGACAACAACCTGATTCAAATAGACGTAAATAAATTTGACCGGATTCAATATTCTGTAAGAATCTTCTCTAGAAACATGCGATTTTCCCTATACCGACGCAATGCACTCGGATAGTATCCTAGCTGATAGTATTGCAGTCATGCCGTTGATGTCGTAGTCGGGCGCAAGTTCAACGATGTCGATTCCGACAACATTCCCGCCGCTGATGACTTTATTGAGCAAATAGATCAGATCGATAGCCGACAGACCTGATGGCGATGGGACGGACACACCCGGCGCGGATGCAGGATCGACGCAGTCAAGGTCTATCGAGATGTATATCCTTGAGCCTGCCGTGCGGGCTTTTATCGTCTGCGCTACCTTCTTTATCCCAAACTCTGCGACATCGAGCGGGGTCATGATCTTCAATCCTGCTGCGTTTGCATTTTCGATCTCTTCTGGCTCAGCGGCTCTCGTACCTATCAGCATACTCTTTCGAAAGTTGATTGATTGGGCCGAATCTGTCAACACGGATCCATAGTAGTTCCTGACCGAGGACACAAAGTCCGGGTGAGCATCAAAATACAATAGTGATAATTTCTTGTCTGCGGCTGCTGCTTTTATTGTCTCTGTAGTGAGCGAGTGATCGCCACCTACCATTATCGGCAGCTTGCCGGCAGAAACAATGTTTGAAACGATCTTGTAAAGCTCTTTCTTGTCTACTACGTTGCCGGCGTCAAACACGCGCTTGCCTTCTAGACTGCCACGCATAGGACAAGTGGGTATGATCTTGCCTCCGCGCTCAAAGAACTCTGACTCATTTGACGCTATCCTGAGCACGTCCGGCGCCCTGCTGGTTCCCTTGCGCTTGGCGTGAGACCTTGACTCGTCAGGCACGCCTATGATCACAATGTCTGCCTCTTTCACACTGCCTGCGTTTGCGCGTCGGAGCCGAACCATGACTAGCAGTCAGCATGAGCCTGCTTTTTAACCCTAGCCCGCCAGCAAGACCAATAAGATTTTATTGAAAAGGAACCTGCCTACTCTCAACATGTCCAGCATGAAGTACATTCAGCTAGAACCGCAAGGAGACATTGCGATAGTGAGGATAAACAGGCCGGAGGCGCTAAACGCCATGAACACAGACGTCATTTCAGAACTTTCAAAGGCAATAGATATCATTGGTGCAGACGATGGCATCAAGGTTGTGATCATCACGGGCGCCGGCGAGCGCTCCTTCTGCGCTGGCGCAGACATTTCATACATGGTCAACATTGAGCCCATGCAGGCTGAAAGGTACGCATCCTCTGCACAGGCAGTCATTAACAAAATCGAGCGGCTTGAAAAGCCGGTGATCGCAGCAGTCAATGGCTTTGCACTTGGCGGTGGTTGCGAGCTTGCCATGGCGTGCGACATACGAATCGCTTCGAGTAACGCCAAGATCGGCCAGCCCGAGGTCACGATAGGCATCCCGCCAGGGTGGGGTGGAACACAACGCCTGATGCGTCTTGTAGGTCCGGCGAAGGCAAAGGAGATGATATTCACGGGCAAAATGATATCTGCAGATGAAGCACTGCAGATCGGTCTTGTCAACAAGGTGATCAGTGTGGGTCCGGAAGACAACCTCCCTGCAGAAGTCAAAGGCGATCCTGCGAAGGAGAAGGAAAGGGCGGGTCAGGTGGCCAAGATCCTAAACAAAAAGCTGATGGATGATTGTATGGCACTGGCAAAAGAGATCACAAAGAACAGCTTTACCGCTGTCAAGGTGAGCAAGATGCTTATCAACAGGGGAATGGACTCTGACCTCGAAACGGGCTTGAGGCTCGAGATCTATGGCTGGGCGCTCTGCTTTGCTCACGAAGACAGGCAGAAAATGATGTCGGCCTTCCTGAACAAGAGCAAGAAGTAGCTACGCCAGACGAGCGCCGCTGCTCGGACGGCAGGCAAACGTCTTGCTTTTCACGCCTGCCTCCAAAAACCCTTTTGCCATAGCGCTTGCAACCTTGTCCGCCTTTTTGCGCGTCTTTAGGAAAGCGATCATTGATGGCCCGGCTCCGCTTATCGTGATGGCCAGCGCCCCCGCAGACATTGCATTTTGCTTCACGGCATCATAGCCCGGTATGAGGTGCTTCCTTGCCGGCTCGATAATGACGTCGTCGATTCCTCTAGCTATCATTTCCACATCATTTAGCGCAAAGCCAGCAACTATGGTGGACGCGCCAGAGACATTGTGCACGACGCTCTTCAGCGGAACCTCCTTTGGAAGAACACTCCTTGCAACCTCTGTCTTTTTCTCTGGCACCTTCATCGAAAGCGGGACTGCTACCACCAGGAACAGGTCCCTGGGAGGTTCGATCCTGATGAACTCGCCCATGTGCCCTATCACAAAGCCGCCCAGAAGAGAAGCAGAGACATTGTCATAGTGCTTTGTGCCTGCACTCGCAACCTCTCCTTCGGCGGCATATTCTACAAGTCTGTTCTTGTCTATCTTCAGGTTATAGAGCGCGTTGAATGCTATTGCGGCTGCTGCCGCAGATGCTGCGCTAGAGCCTATGCCATAGCCTGCAGGCACTCCCTTTGTCACGTTGATTTCAATGCTGTCATGAATGCCAAAATCTCGCATCATGCTCTTTACCACCAAGCCCGCAGAATTGAACTCTGTAGCAGATGGGATCGCTTGGTCACTACTCTTGATGGAAATCATGCTGCCACCAGGTTTTTTTGTTATCTTTACTCTGTCCTTCAGTGCATCAAGGGCGAGGCCAAACACATCATAGCCTGGCCCGAGGTTTGCAGTAGAGCAAGGCGCGATTGCAGTACGGGATTTCACAACCATCCTAGCCATCCTCTCCCTGATTAAGGATTCGTGAAAGCGCGGCTGCAAGATTTACAATGCCGTTCATTGTCACGTTCGACACCGCAATCAGGCCTGGCGCAAATCCGCCTTTGCTCATGCTGCGCGCAAGGTCCTTGCTGAGGAGCGAATATTCGGCGTCCTTTTCGCTGTCAAGCGCGTGTTCCAGAGAGGTGTGCGAACCTGCCCAATCCATGATGTCCTTTAATTTTTCTATCACCAGATCCCGCTTTGTCAGCACGTTTACCTGCGGGGCCTTCAGGCGGAGCTTTACTGACGACGCAAGAAGCGAAATGGAAACATAGTTGATCGGAGATGACACGAGCATGCCATCAAACGTGAATATCGTAGCTTTAGAGTCAGCATGCAGGTTTGTGACAAAGTACGGCCCACTTGCCCTGAACGCGAACAACTCTATCTGACCCGGCGTGTCCACAATGAGATAGTCGGGGTTGAGCCCATCCACTTCACTTTGTATCTCGTCCATCTTGGTCGCTATCATGTCACTTGCCATTATGAGAGATCCGTTCGGACCAAGACCATAGCTCTCCATCAAAGTAGCAATATCGATGTAGTTTCGCACATCGACATCTGGATCATAAGGCAGGTTCACTGCGCCGGGGTCAAGGTTAAGAGCTATTGGGTATGCGCTGTTGTCCTTGTACCACTGGAGAAGCTTGGACGTGAGGAGCGACTTGCCAGAACCAGCCGTGCCGGTGACGAATATCGCGTGCACTTGCTTGAGAGAACGCGCCGGTCTATATCTTCTTTACACTATTATAGTACCATACCGCAAAGTCCCGTTATAGTTGAACTGGCGACTTGTTGCCATTCCTGCATCCGTGGTACCATTCATAATCCTGTTCCTTACCACTAACGTCTCTCCACAGGATGTCTTTGCAGTGGGTCTCGTGCCGTTTGCAGCATCGGCTGCTGCCGCAATAACTAGGATAATGCTTCAGGCTTACAGATTCAAGTTTTTCATCAAGAGGTTCATCGGCTATGACGTGAGCTCGACAGGCAAGACTATCTCTGCGAGACTTGCAGGCGAGTTTGTAACACAGACCACGCCTTCATATGTAGGCGGAGAGCTGGTCAGGATCGCCTGGCTATCGAGAAACGGCGTGCCACCTGGCAAAGCGGCATGGGTCGCGACGATGGAGATAATCGCAGACGTATTTGTCGGTTCGATGCTTGCCTTTATTGCTGGAGCGTATGCGATCTATAACGGCGCGCTCTGGGTTGGAATAGGAGTCATAGGTGTGACCATTCCGACATTTGGAGTATGGTTGGCGCTGGTGCTTTTTTCAGCAAAGCGCAACTTGCGACTGCCACACTTTTCCCAGCGGTTGGCCGAAAAGTTTCTCTCCAAGGAAAAGGCTGAGAATATCATCAGTTCGGCAAATTCCACTATCGCTGATCTGTGCAAGATGAGCCGGGAGAATTTCAACTCCAAAAAGGCGATCAAAACATTTGCAATAGGCATGGCAATCACACTGATTGCCTTCTTTTTCTACGGGATATCGTTCATGGTGCTTGCAAACGCGGTCGGATCTGACATCGGGTTTTTTGACTCGCTCATGGCCACTGCCGCATCAAATTCAGTCGCTGCTCTTCCTATAACTATAGGAGGTTCAGGTCTTGCTGAGCTTGGTGTGTGGGCATATATCTCTGACTTGAGCGGGATTCCCACGCTCAGCGATATCGTAAACGACGATCAGCTGAAGGTCATCATTGCTTGGAGGATTGCTACATACCACGTACCGCTTGTCATCATGTGGGTCGCCCTCATGAGGTTAGCTATTGGCAAGGTGTCTGCAGCCAGCCTCAGTCATCAGGCTGGCGAAGACGGCAAGCCAGATGATAGTGCAACAAAATAAAAGGCTGCCAATGCGAATTCTCTTTGAAATAACCATCCCTTTCTATACAAGGTGCGCCGTGTAGTTCAAGCGTTTGCCGTATGTCGTGCAGCCAATTGTAGGAGCAGTATAGCACAGGCAGATGAAGAGCTAGTCTTCGTCGCTGTCTTCTTCAGAGGAAGATGCTATAGGATGATCAGATTCGACATCCATCATCTGTAGCTCGTGAAGCTCAAAACGGTATATCGCTTTCATGTCAAGGCCAAATTTCGTCTTAAGGAGCTCGACTACCTTGGCACTCAGGGGTGCTGTGAACACCTTTATCTTGAACTCATAAACAAAGCCCTTCATGAAATCCGAAATCTTCATCGTCTTTGGAACGTCGAGACCTTCAACTATCGACCTGCCATCGGGCATTGGCTCGTATACCTGAATATCTATCTTAAAGTCGTTCTCGTAAATGTCAAGGATATAACCTGTCCTCGCTATCGTCTCGGGCTTGCCGAACTGGGCAGACTTGATCTCTTCTTCGGCCCACTTGGGAAGTCCCTCTTCCTGAGAGTCTTCTTTTTTGGAGGCCTTCGCCCTTACCATGATACTCTAGCCTGTATGCATTGCATTTAATAGCTTTTCCAATTTAGTTCTGCTGACAGCTAACGCATGTCTAGAAAATATTACCACTTGGTTATTCAATTATGACATTTCTGTTTAACGGCGTTTTCACTTGCTAGTTGACATGACGAGCTTCAGCAGTAACTGGGTAAAGGACAATACGCCAAATATGTCCGAGAGGATCAAACAGAACATTGGTCCTCAGCAACCACTGAAACCGAGAATCGAGCTTGCCAAGAACAAGATTCAAGCACAGAACCAAAAGCTAGAGACCATTCTTGAGAAATTAAGGGGTAAAGAGAAATCACTATTCAATCAGGTAGTTTCCGCTCTCCAGAGACATGACACTCAACACGGCAAAATGCTATCAAACGAAATCGCTCAGGTGAGAAAGACCACCAAGATGATCTCGCAGCTCAAGATGGCGCTGGAACAGATTCAGCTAAGGCTGGAATCAACGATCGACCTCGGAGACGTAATGGTCGCAATCGGTCCGGCTATGGGCGCGCTCACGAGAGTGAGGTCCGGCCTGTCAGGCGTCATGCCAGAGGTAGACAGGGAGCTAGGTGAGATCAACGGCGTGTTCAGCGACATCATGATGAGCGCAGGAAGCATGGGCAACACCTCGTTCGCCTTTGACGCAAGCGGCGAAGAAGTGGACAAGATCCTTGCAGAAGCCGGCGCGGTCGCAGAGCAGAGGATGAACGCCAGCTTCCCAGATGTGCCAATCGGCACTTCAGGCAGCAGGACAGGAACGACGAGCGAGAACGCACAGTTCTAGGCTCCCTCTTTTTCCTTCTTTTTTCATCTAAATCTTTCTAGTGGCTGTTGCACGCTATTCATGTTTTTTATAGCAGAATCGATCCTTTCCTTCCAAAAACATGCAAGCTCTTCTGATGGGGCATGCACGCATCTGACGATACCACAGCAAACGTCTTCTCCACAGCGGCACGGAAAGTCAAGCTCTGTGCCTTCGCTAAAGATTCTATAATCATACGTCGCCTCTTCGCCCTCGGCAATGTCCCTGACGACTATGTCAAACCCGCGCCCGGAGTCAAGTATGTTGGCGTTGCATGAATGGTTGAGGTAGATGATCTCGTCGCAGGGCAACAGATATGAACCGTCGGACTTTGCATAACCGTATTCCAGCACAGAGGCTCTTTCCTCTTCAGGCAACAGCGCAAAGGCGCTATTTGAAATCCTCTTGCATTGCTGGCACTCAAAAAAGACTATGGTTCCTTTGGGCACAAACTGTTTTGCGAATAGCCCATTGCCCTTGCTGCCTGTCTCTCTGCCTTCAAAAAGCCTGGCCAGCATCGACGTTGATCAGGACTCTCGACAATTTTTTCCTATCTTACGGTTACCGACTTTGCTAGGTTCCTCGGGTAGTCGGGATCCACGTTCTTTGCCAGCGCCAGCTGGTATGCCATTATCTGGAGCGGTATAACCTCGACTATCGGATAGTATGCCTCTTCTTTCAGATGTGGTATTTCGATCCAATAGTCATAGACGTCGTCTTTGCGATCAGAGATGCCAATGACCGTTGCGCCGCGGGCCTTTATTTCATGGGCATTTGAAATCGTGTCATTGAACGTCGCGTCGTGCGGATTTATCATTATGACAAAGGTGTTCTTCTCCATCAGTGCAAGCGGCCCGTGCTTTAGTTCTCCGGCTGCAATCCCTTCTGCATGGACGTAGGCAAGCTCTTTGAGCTTTAGCGCGCCTTCAAGGGCTATTGGGTAGTGGAGCGATCGCCCCAGGAGGTAAATGTCTGTCGCTTCCTTCATCTGTTCGGCAATCCTTACAACGCTTTCCTGGTTTGCAACAATGTTCTCGACGGCGAGCGCAAACTCGGCTCTCTCTGTTTCAAGGCAGTTTTTGCACAACCTGTCCGTGATATTGTAGATTAGTGCAAGCTGGCCGGTAAAGCTCTTTGTAGCAGCAACACCGATCTCGGGTCCGCAGTTTGTAGACAGACATGCATCGCTTGCCCTTGCCAGCGACGAAGTCATGACGTTGACTATGGAAAGAATCTTGGCCCCCTGGTTCTTGGCCAGCCTGACCGAATCCAAGACATCTGCAGTCTCGCCGCTCTGCGAAATAGCTACGAGGACCGACCTGTCGTCCATCGATGCAAGCGCATACTGCGCTTCGCTCGATATCACGGTCTCTGCCCTTATCTTGCCAAATCTGACAAGCATGTGCTTGAAAATCAGCGCCGAGTGGTAGCTCGTGCCGCTTCCGGTGATGTAGATATCCTTTGCATTTGCCAGAATGTCGCAGAACTTGGCCATTACCGCTTCATCCTGCCTGCCTGCGTGCACTACAGTAAGCCTCTGCTCGTTTATCTCCTTGATCGTATGGTGCGCATATTTGCCCTTGTCGATGTCACCTAGCTCCCACGCGACCTGCGTTATTGGATGTGCAACGGCTTTGCCTTCAAAATCAAAGATCTCTAGCTTGCTGTTATCGACTATGCAAATGTCGCCGTTTTCAAGGAATATTGCCTTGTCGGTGTATTCAAGAAAGCCCAGCACGTCGCTTGACACAAAGTAGCCGTCGTTAGCAACGCCTATCACAAGCGGCTCTTCGTATCTTGCGCCGCAAATTGTGCCGTCCTGAAATACTGCGACGAACGCATAGTTGCCCCTGAGCCTCTTGCAGGTCTCGATCATCGCCTCCTTGACTCCTTTGCCATAGTGTATCTCCAACAAATGAGCAATGACTTCGCTATCGGTTTCGCTTGCAAAAGAGTGGCCGGATGAAATGAGCTCCTGTTTTAATTCCTTATAATTTTCAATGATGCCGTTATGCACCACCGCAATGTCTTTCTTGCAGGCAGAATGCGGATGAGCATTGCTGTCAGTAACGCCGCCATGGGTGGCCCAGCGTGTGTGTCCGATGCCGATCCTGCCTGCCATCTGGCTGAGGTTCATGTTCTTGTTGACCTCGAGAACTTTGCCTGTGCCCTTGCGTACCATGATTTTATTGCTGTCAAATGTGGCTACGCCGACGCTGTCATAGCCCCTATACTCCATCCTCTTCAAGCTGTCAACCAAGATTGGTGCAGCGGCATTCTTGCCTTTGTAGCCGATTATGGAGCACATCGAACGAAATCAGATCAAACATGGATTTAACTACCATCAAACTTTGAAGAACACCGTTCAATGGTATTTTATAATGGTTCGTGCATGACAGATCCAATGTAGGTTTATACCGCTACATAATGTTATATAGTGGTGTATATCATTTTATGGACGTTGGAAAAAAGGCTTGTTTCAGAGAAGAACGGCCAGGCGTCAGCAAAAAAGATCATCGTATTCCGTGACGTTGAACGCATGCGGGTCCTCTCGAACCCTGTCGCGTGGCGCATCATGGAGCTGCTCTCAAAGGGACCAATGTATCCTGCACAGGTTGCAAAAGAACTGAAAATCTATGAACAGAGTGCCTACTATTACATCCGCAAGTTGATCAAGATAAATGCCGTTCAAGAGGTGGGCAAGGATTTCGTGAGAGGTGGCACTGCCAGGCTCTACCAAGCCGCAAGCCCCGCGTTCGGCATAGAAATGGATTGGGGCGAAAACAGGATCGGTTCCCTGTCGCTTGGCAGCAAGCATCCAAGCGCGTCAAGACTCTTTTCAAACTTTGTAGCAGGAAAAGAATTCAAGGGACTTCTGGTGGTTGGCGCACCTGACCCGCATGGTCCGTACAAGTCGTCGGCAAGGGATGGGCACTATGCTGTGCACCTCGCTTTCTTTCTCGGACATATCACTGGCGCCGTCCCCTCAGAGTTTGTGGTAAAATTGGACGTTGACGCCAAGGCAGAAAAGATGCTGACTGGCAACAACCTAATCTCCATCGGAGGGCCGGGGACAAACATTGTAACTGCAGAATTCAACCGCTATCTGCCAATCCGGTTTGACGAAAAGAACTTTTGGTCCGGACTCGTGGACGGGTCGGGCAAGCGCTACGGTCTTGACAACCATGGCCTTATCGCCAAGATAAAGAACCCTTACGACAGCAATTCAAATATCATCGTGGTCGCCGGCGTGCGATCAGCAGGGACAAAATCCGCAGTGATTGCGCTGACCAACTATAGCGAAGAGGTTCTGAAAAAGTACAATGGCGAAGAGGACTGGGCGCTAGTGGTGCAGGGTTTTGACATGAATTCTGACGGGAAAATAGACCACGTGGATGTTGTCAGTGGCCTATGATGCCGCCGGTTGCGGAGTAGCGGCACTTGGGATCTCGATGTGGATCATGATCTGGGACTCCTCTTCTGTCCTTACGAGGTAGCCCGGGATGTTGACCTTGCGGTTGCCTATAGAGACGTGCCCATGGCTCACTATCTGTCTTGCTTGGTACGGCGACTTTGTGCTGGACTTTTTCATGATTATGGTCTGCAACCTGCGTTCGAGCAGATCCTCTGCCTTTAGGTTCAAAATGTCATCAAGCGTCGCACCTTCTTTTACGAGCCCGAGCCTGTTCAAAAAGTTCAGCAACCTCTTTTCCTTCTCTGATCTTGCTTCTGTGGACAGAGCAAGCAGTGCACGTGCTTGGTTCCTTATCCTTGCAACCTCTGTCTGCGCCTTCCACAATTCGCGCTTGTTTCGAAGGCCATAGGAACCCATGATGTATAGTTCAGCATTAAGCTGGTCCGTGGTCCAGATCATCCTTGGACGGCGGTATAGTTTCTTTGCCTTACGAGGATCTCCCATCTATCCCACCTATTTCTTTGCTGGCTCCTTTGCCGCTGCCGGAGCCGCTGGTTTTGCCGCGCCCGCTGCCGCCGGTGCTGCGCCAGCTGCCGGCTTGGCCGCCCCTGCCGCTGCTGGGGCCGCCGCTCCAGCTGCCGGTGCTGCTGCACCCGCTGCACCCGGTGCTGCTGCACCTGGCATCATCTTGACCTTCTTGACGCCAACTGCTCCGCCCTTCCTGCCTGTTGTTCTTGTGCGCTGACCTCTTACGCGCAAGCCGAACATGTGGCGGTAGCCCCTCCAGCTCATGACGAGCTTTTCACGTTCAATATCGTTTGAAGAAGCAAAATCAAGATCAGAGGTAATCATGTGGTGTGTCGAGCCGTCATCCATATTCTTCCTCCTGTTAAGATACCACTGCGGGATGCCCGCCTCGGTGGGGTTGGTGATCGCCTGCTCGATCTCGCGGAGCTCGCCATCTGACAAAAACCCGACGCGCTTGTCTGGGCTGATGTTGAGCGTTTGTAGTATAACTTGAGCAAGATTATAACCTACGCCTTTGATTTCACTGACTGCAACAATCACTTTCTTGCTGCCCTCAATGTCCTTGCCGGCGATTCTGAGGATGTGTTTATACTCGGATGCGGACAAATTCTATCATTCACGAAACAAATTCGGCAATAAAAACCATGCTGGATGCAGCGCGCAGAAATGATGCAATATTTTCAACAAAGGTCCCTGCAGACAGACTTGCAATATTCAATATTCATCGGAAAAGCACATTTTGTCAATTTTTTTGATTGTATGGTGCGTTTTGATTCATGTAAAGCATTATAAGCTCATTGCTGGCAGACGTATTGGAAGAATGACGAACAAGAAGCAGGCCGGCGTCCAGAAACTCGTTGCAGGCAAAAAGACTGCGGAAGAGCTGGCTTATGAGGAATACCAGAAGCAGCTGGAACTGGCGATTGAGAACCATTGATTTTCTAGAAACTTTAAATTTGCGACAAGACCGCGAGGCTGCCGTCTCGAGATGAGTGCGAAATTAGAGGAGGCGGTCCGCCGCTCTTATGGTACAAAGCAAAAATATGATGAAGTGATGCCCGGTGTGCCTGAGGATTACAAGCAGGTAAAGACACTCGGCGACCTGCTCAAAATAAACTACAAGCACGTCACCGTTGAAGAGCAGATGCGCGGCAACTTGATTGCCAAGATGAAAAAAGGCGAACACCCTTACCCCGGCATCATAGGCTATGACGACGATGTCATTCCGGCTATCAACAGGGCCATCTTGTCGGGCCATGATCTCTTGCTTGTCGGCCAGATCGGTCAGGCAAAGACCAAGATTGCAGAGGCGATCGCCAAGAACCTCCTTTCGCCCATCCCTGTTGTAAGAGGGACGATAACGAACGATATTCCTACTTCTATTCCAGAGGATCAACTCGTCGCGCTCCTGACCGACTCGGAAATAGTCCGCACACAGCCAGAATTCACCGTTTCGCCAGAGTGCGAGGACATTATACGGTCAAACAAGCTGGAGACAAAGATCGATTGGATATCCGGAGCCGACAGATACAAGTACATCCTTTCCACGCCGGACATCTCTGTCAAGGATCTCGTTGGTCAGATTGACGCAATCAAGATCGCCAAGAAAGGCGTTGAATTGTACAGCATGGAATCTTATTCTGCAGGACAATTGCTGCAGGCAAGGCACGGCATACTCTGCATCGACGAGCTGCCTGTGCTAGATCCGCGCAAACAGGTATCGTTGCTCAGCGTCTTGCAGGAGGGCAAGTTCACCACTGGTGCGTACCCCGCAGTGTTCAAGCCGGATGTCAAGATTATCGCCACTGCAAATCCTATTGATTATACACACTCTGGCAAGATAATCGAACCGCTGTTTGACAGGCTGAGGAGCCATATAGACACACACTACCCACGGACCGTGGAAGACGAGATGCTCATAATCGTGCAAGAGTCGAGGATAGCTGATTCCAAGAACGTGATGCTGCCTGCATTCATGGTGAGAACGATAGCCAAGATAACGCAGATGACCCGAGCCCACCACGATGTCAACCACGACAAGGGCGTAAGTGTAAGGATGGCTGTGCATTCGATGGAGATGATGATAGGCGAAGCCGAACGTACGCGGTCTATTGCTTTTGGCGTGAAGGCGATTCCGCGCTTTTGCGACATTCACTGCATCCACCAGTCAAGCAAGTTCGAGCTGGCAGAAATGGAAGACACGCGTGAAAACAGAAAGAACGTTCTTGATTCTATAATAGAAGTTGCCCTAAAGGAAGTTGCGCTTGAATACATCCAAAAACTTGCTCCTGAACAGTTGACAAAGGTAAAGAACGACTTTGCAAAGAACAAGGCGTTCCAGGTGTCACAGACCTTGGTCGGCGCGGGCAAGAGCCCTGACTATGAGTCGCAGTTGACCAAGTTTCCCGGGTTAAAGGCAGCTGTCAACGAAACGGTTTCAATTGTAAAGGACGAACAAAAGCAGCTTGTGGAAAGGGCCAGGCAGCTTGGCATCAGGACAGACAGCATCGAGCTGACGCCGAACCTGAATGGCGAGTTTACTGCGTCGGTGACAGAGATCATCCTTGAAGGGCTGCGCCATACCCAGCCGCCGCTCTTGGACAGAAAGGACAACAGCTATGGCCTCGCACAATAGCGCGCCCGGCAGCAAGAAATTCGTGTATTTTCCACCAGACAAGGAAGGTCAGGAGCAACAACAGCCGCAGAGCCAGGGCAGCCGTGAGCTTCCACGCGACGTTCTAGACAAACTGCTAAAAGCCCTGGGGCGGGAAGCATTGAGGGAAAAAACTCCGAGCCTGCAAGAGCTAGAGCAGGCGCTGCAAGGCGCAGTGTCCTCTGACATGCAGGAGCAGCAGAATCAGCAGGAATCCAGCTCGAAGATGGGTAATGAAGGCGACACAGGAGATGACTCTGGCATGCCGCTTGTCAGGCAGCTGATGAACAAGGGTTATCTGAAGGATTCGCCCAAGTGGCTCAGCACCAAGGGCTTTAACACCATAGGCACCAAGATCCTGAGCGACGTTATGAAGGCGCTCAAGTCCGGCGAATACGGCATGCATGAGACTCGCAACATCGGCAGCGGTTCACTCGTGCTTGACACGAGCAAGAAATACGAGCCGGGTGACGACATTCGGCTGCTCAATGTCCCAAAGTCCCTGCTCAACACGATCCAACGTATGTCAAAGAATGGCGGCGAGCTAAAGCTTCCCCTACAGATAGACGTCGAGGATTTCGAAGAATACGAGACAATGCAGGATGTCCGCGTCGCCGTCGTCTACTGCATCGATCTGAGCTCGACCATGCGCTATTCTTCAATGTACGGCGACATGAGTAGGATAGAGGCGGCCAAGAGGGCACTGTGGAGTCTGTACCTCCTGAACCGCAAGTTCTTCCCTTCAGACTCGGTCTACATCGTAGGATTTGGCGCCCTTGCGTCAAAGGTCCTGCCAAGCGACATCCCGTACCTAAAGACATTTGAGCCCGGTTCGGACTTTCTTCACTATACCAACTACCAGGCCGCGTTCAGGCTGGCAAGCAGGATCTTGCAAAAGGACGGCGCGCTGAACAAGCGCATAGTGCTTGTCACAGACGGCCACCCAAGCGCCTGCTTTATCGATGACAAGGGCGAGCAGGAAAAGATCCTGTCACAGAGGCCCTACTCTCATTTCTACACTCCGGATCGCCAGACGCTTGACACTGTAAAGCAGGAGAACAGCATGAGCCTCGACATCGCTTCGGGAGAGCTTGTCTACCTCTGCTACCGCTATCGGCAGGTAGACCAGTACATCGGCGAGCGCACTATAGTGGAGGCGAAAAAAGTCCATTCGCAGAACATCGACATCGATACGATAATGATAAGCGAGGAGGACTCCCTTTTGGGCTACGTCAATGAAATGGAAAAGTACGTGAAGGGCAGATCATACTATATCAACCCCGCAGACATTGACAAGGTGCTCCTGACTGATTACCTTAACAACAAGAAACAGCAGACCCTCCGGGCGCACTAGCAGTAGAAAAAACGTGGAGAAGCTTAATATACAGACGAGAAAGTTGTCTTGCATAAGCAAAGCATGCTGGTTATCTTTGACGTAGAGGGCGTTCTG
>JBDZWB010000158.1:0-4271 GCA_040255975.1 Nitrosopumilales archaeon | reverse complement strand
ACTTCATTACTGAGACGTTATACAGAAAAATTGGGTATCAATGATAAACTTGTTATTGATAGAATTACTAAGGCATCTATAAAAAGAATAACAGTAGAAAAAGATGATGATTGGCTCATATTCAAAGTTGACTGTATAATTAAAAAGAATGCGAGCAAAGAGATGCTTACTGGATATGAAGTTGTCCGGTATAGATTTACTAATGAGACTATACGAGAGTTTATTTACCAAATTGTGTCAAATTACACAGGAAAATTAAGAACAGGAATCCTATTATCTACTATTAATGAATTGGATATACCATTACTTTCTAATGATTTCACACAGCATTTAGAACTTCTCGAAACTGTAATGAAACCTTTCTTGGCAGATAGTAAGGAAAAGCATTCTCTTGAACAGCAAATTAAATCCATAGATAAAAAAATCGACTCTTTGGTTTATCAGCTATATGGTTTAAGTCCCGAAGAGATTGCATTAGTAGAGAGCTCGAGACACAGATAGCATCATCGATTATGTCTCCCCGAAGATGCATTACCGTAATTTTGGCTTCACATACTCTACGAAACTTGGAAAGCGTGTAAGGTATCGTTTATCAATTTTGTTAGGTCTATCCTTCAGAATCATTGTACCTCTTGATGTGATTTTATAATGCCCTCTTTTTGTTCGTCTTATTAAACCTGCATGTAATAGGTATTGAATTGCCCAATGAACTCGATCGTCAAAAAGCGATTTAGTGCCACTGGGAATAAGAACTCTTAATTCATTTTTTGATAGACTGAAAACTTTAGATATTGCTACTCTGGCTTCTTGTACTGACCACTCCTTTCCATCTGCAGCAAATTCTAGAATTGGAAGTGTTATTCGGTCATATGAAGGAAGTACCATACCGGGCATTAATTTAACGCAAATAAAAAGATCATGCAACCATCATCAAGCTCGCCACCAATATTGAGTTGTAAACAACCAACCAGACAATCAACAATGATACACAAGAAGGTTCAAAGGTTCATTCAGTATTTTTACAGCCATGAAGACTTCATGCAGGGCGTGCGGAAGCTATCTTACCCCTACTTCCCACTGCACGGTGTGCAAAGAGTACATCACGTGGATGTGCAACAGCTGCGAGCGCATGGAGGACGTCACCCACAGCCACAACTACTGCAGGGTGCCGGCAGAAAGGCAGGAAATTGTCAAAGAAATAAGGGAATAATTCTAGATCTGCTTCGACTTTTTCCGGGCCATCTCCCTTCTCGGATCCTTCTCCGGGTACGGATCAGGTCTCGGCTCCTCTCCCAGCTGGCCGCCGGTCGCGTCGTTCAGCGCCTGGTCGCGCTTGAAAGGGTTCTTCCTCTCTGTGCTCATATGCATACAATGTGGCTCCATCGCTAATACGCATTACAATACGGCTTTCAGAAACATCTGGGAGCACACAGAATGTGGCAGCCAGAGCATGACAAAATCTTCTATTCGTCGCCACCCTTTTTCATATAAGCAAAAGGCTGTCAATATTTTCCGCAATGAGTGGCGGCAAAGAGGAAATGATATCTGCGATGGAACAGTTTGAAAGGCTTCATGAAAAGTACCTGCCCAAGGTGGATCGCAGGCTGGTAATCGACCTGTTTTTGCGTCTGCGGGAGGCGCCGGATTTCAGGCCGATGTACACCATAGAAGCCTTCTTGGACGAAGGAGCAGATACCGAAGAAATCAGAAGCGAAGTGATGCGGGTCACTGGCACCGCCCCGCAGTTTCATGACAGGGGCACCCACCTTGTCGCGCACCACAGGCTGGACTATGATATGCTAAAGCAGATCCAGGACCACTCAAAAGTGAGGGAAGTGACTGGCACCTACATGGGGAGCGATTCTTCGATCGGTGCATCTCACGAGCCATCGAGGATGGAAAGCAGGAGGCAGAGCCAGAGCAGAAACTATTGAATCCTGCCTCGATCGAATGTAACTTATTGGATATGCATTACAGTTTCGTCTTCCCTTTTTACAACATCGCCAAATGTGCTGTTACATAATGTCGGATTCAGATTCAATTTTGGTTGGAACTTAAATTAACAAAAGGCGCTCAATCACTTGCGTGGGGGCAACACGCGGTCAAATCGAGCCGCCGGTTGACGCAAAATGATGCGTCGAAACTATTCTGTGGCGGCCATTGTTTGCATTTCGCTCTTGTTTGCTGCTGCCGCCATCCAGCTGCCCATGTCTTATGCGAGTGCCCAGCATGACACTGGCAAAAAGGTTCCAGATGATCACAGTAGATCTGAAAAGGACGCGACAAAAGATTCTGGAAGTGATAGCAGCCAAGAAGGATCCGTAAGGTTTGCATTTGTGGATTCCTTCTGGACCGATTCTGTCGCGCTTGGATCGGTCGTTGCAAGCACATCTTCTGAAACCATTTCGGTAAACCCGCTGCCGCCAGCTGCAAAGAGGGAAACCGAGCCGGGAGAAGGCGAGGCCATCCTTGCAGTGGTGTTGAGGAACAGGGGCTCTGCCAACGCTACCAGCATAAGCGCTTCTCTGGACTTTCCATCCGGCTTTAATGCGCTTGTCACCCCTGAAGACGTGGACTCGGACACTGCGCTTGCAAGCTACAACGGCGTGGTGGAGGCTGGCCGGACAATTACGCTGTACTTCCGAGTCGAGATCACCGACGACGCAGAGGTGGACAACGAGTACGAGGGCGACCTTCGCATTCGCTACGTCATGGTGGGGCAGCCGGAAGACACGAAATCGACAACCATTGAAGTCCCGTTCAGGCTGACGGGTACGGCGATCTTGAGCGTGCAGGCAGTCGCGGCAAACGCATCAGGCCAGTCCGACCTAGGTGTCGTAAGCGTTTCTCCCGGCTCGTCCAGCACCCTTGAGATAGAGATAAGAAACGACGGCACCGCGCCGGCAACACGCGTGGTCGCAAGCATCGCAGCTGCCGGACAAGAGACTCCCGCGACTAACGGCAACAACAGCCAGATCGTGCCGCCCAGGTCCGTCCCGCTTGTAATTGTCGGCAGCCCGACGTTTAACATCGGCGAACTTGAAGCTGACGATGGCGATGAGATAAACCCGGTCGTCTTTGCGGCTGACGCGGCTGCAGGAACCCTGACAACCCTGAACATACAGATCACGTACAACGACGCATACGGCAACCAAAGGGTTGCAAACCAAATAGTCGGAATACAGGTGTCGCCCAAATCGCCGCAGTCGGGGCTGAACATCGCGCCCTCTGCCTTGGATGTGCCCACCCCTCGACAGCAGTCAGAGGTGCCGCTGACGCTGACTACGCTGAGCCCGTCTACTAACGCCACCGGCAATACCACCACCGCCCCGCCGGCCGGCAACGACACTGCTGCATTGCCGCCACAACAACAGGCTGCATCGCAGCCCATCAAGATACAGGCAGGCAGCATACAGGATCTGAAATTTGCAATCACCAAGGATACGACTGTCGGCGGGTCCATAACCGACGCCACGGTGACCCTCACCTCCGAATCAGGCGAAGTCAGGATCCTGGGCGATTCCCGGTGGAACCTGCAGAACCTGCCAGAGGGGTCGCGGCAGGAACTGTCCACACAGGTGTACGCCTCCACAGCCATCATTGGAAGCCCGGTCTTCTTTACCGTGACCATGGAGTACATACGGGACGGAAACGAGCTTCGGACAGAGACCTTCCAGCTAGGGGCGGTAGTGGTCGGCGAGATCAGGATAAGCGCAAACGACCTTGCGATAAGCTACATCGGCGATACCCCAAATCTTGCCGGGAACCTCTTGAACGAGGGCAACACGCCTGCGCTCTTTACAAGCATAGAGCTGATGGTGGCGCAGGAGGGCAGGGGCCTGCAGCCGGCAGCATCTTCTTCGCAATATCTCGGCGACGTGCCGGTAAATTCCCCGGTTGCATTCAACATCCCGCTGGTAGTGCCGGAGAATGCCACCGGGCAGGCATATCCGGTAGTGCTCCGAATAACGTACAGCGACGAGCTGAGAAACACCCAGGAGCAGATCGTCAATGGTACGGTCAGTTTCGGGGACTTGCAGCCAGGTCAGGCTCTTGGGCCGGGCGCAGCGGCCAACACCGGCTTTGTCGACGCATACTGGGCGCAGGCCGCATCATCGACTGCAAGCACCGTGTCAAACGCATCCGGGCAGGCGGCAAGCCAAGGACTTCCTTCCGAGCGCGAGGTCGGGCCGGGAGAGGGGCCGGCCTTTCTTGCAGTGGTGCTGAGCAACACCGCGTTTTCAGACATTACCGGGATAATCGGGTATCTC
>JBDZWB010000157.1:0-4306 GCA_040255975.1 Nitrosopumilales archaeon | reverse complement strand
TTCGAGCTGCTTTTTGCGCCTCCTCTCGGTTTCATCGATCGCCTGCTTCATGGATTCGGTGACCCTGTCGGAATACATTATCACCGAGCCATCGATGTTGCGCGCAGCCCTTCCAAATGTCTGGATGAGGCTCGTAGCATTGCGCAAGAACCCTTCCTTGTCAGCGTCCAATATTGCGACCAACGAAACTTCTGGTATGTCAAGCCCCTCCCTTAGCAGGTTGATGCCTACCAGAGCGTCAAATTCTCCAAGACGCAACTGCCTGATAAGCTCGGTGCGCTCCAGTCCTTCGATTTCAGAGTGCAGGTAGCGCACCCGCACTTCGTTCTTGGCTAGATACTCGGCAAGGTCTTCGGCCATCCTCTTGGTAAGGGTGGTCACAAGCGTGCGCTGGTTCTTCTTCGCCCTTGCCTTGACCTCTATTATCAGATCCTCGATCTGGTTCTTTGTCGGCCTAATCTCGATCTTTGGATCTACAAGGCCTGTGGGCCTGACCAGCTGCTCCGCAACCTGCCAGCTGGACTTCAGTTCGTAGGCACCTGGAGTGGCAGAGACAAAAATGACGTTTCTGAGATATTTTTCAAACTCGTCAAATTTCAGCGGGCGGTTATCATATGCGCTTGGAAGGCGAAAGCCATAGTCGATTAGCATCTTTTTGCGCGTATGATCGCCATTGTACATGCCGTGCAGCTGTGGCAGAGTTACATGCGACTCGTCAATAACGAGCAAAAAGTCATCGCCGAAAAAGTCAAGAAGGCAGAATGGCGGCTGGCCCGGCATCCTTCCATCCAAGTGCCTTGAATAGTTCTCAATGCCAGAGCAGTAGCCAAGCTCTTGTATCATTTCAAGGTCGTATTTCGTGCGTTGGGCAAGCCTCTGCCGTTCTAGCTCTGATGGAAGGCTAGGAAGCCAGTTTGCAAGCTCGTGCTTGATTGACTCGATTGCCCTATTGCGCGAGTCGTCGTCGGTGATGTAGTGCTTTGCAGGGAATATCTTGACGGTGTTTACGTCGCGCAGCTTTTTCATGCTGACGTGGTCGTGGATGCTTATCTGTTCTATTTCGTCGCCAAACATAGATACTCGGATAATGTCGTCGGAATATCCTGGGATGATGTCAATAGTGTCGCCCTTTACCCTAAAGTTGCCCGGCACAAGCGAGAGATCGTTTCTTTCATAGCGTGCTTCTATCAGGCTGTGGATGAGTATCTTGCGGTCTATTGCCATATCCTTTGACAGTGTGATGGCGCTCTCTTCCCACTCTTTTGGCGAACCCAAGGAATAGATGCAAGACACGGTCGAAACGATTATTGTCGGCTCGCCGGACATGAGCATCGCCGTCGCTTCAAGCCTCATCTTCTCTATCTTTTCATTAACTTCGGTGTCCTTTTCGATGTATGTGTCTGTCTGGGGAATATAGCTCTCTGGCTGGTAATAGTCGTAAAAGCTCACGAAATATCCGACGTTATTCTCTGGAAAGAACTCTTTGAACTCGGCGTATAGTTGAGCTGCAAGGGTCTTGTTGTGCGAAATAACTAGCGTATTCTTGTTTGACTTGGCAATCACGTTTGCAATTGTATAGGTCTTGCCGCTTCCAGTAACCCCAAGGAGTGTCTGCCGCCCGCCTTTTCTGACTCCTCTGACAAGCTGGTCTATCGCCTCCGGCTGGTCGCCGCTAGGCGGAAAGGCGTCTTTTGCCAGAGTAAAGCTTCGAGAACTGGTGAGCAAGCACAACAGTTTTTCAAAACGCGCATATATGGTTAATGTCTCAACTTGCGGCGCTCCTCTTTGTAATGGCTGCCAGCCTGCGATATGCTATCGTTAAAAATTCTATTGCACATATAACATCGTGAACACGCAAGACCTGGAAAAAATGGAAAGGACGATACGCCTGATAGAGATAGCCCTTACTATCGGCAAGAACCTGTCGCTTATTATTGCCATATTTGTCGGCATTTCATTTGCACTTGCCGCATATGGTGCAATAGTAGGCAACATCGTTGGAAGCGTTATCAGCTTGGCGTTTGGCGTTGCAGGACTTGCCTTTTTTGCGCAGGTGCGCCAGACCCGCAGGCGCCACCATCAGAGGCGGGCAAAATACCAAGAGACAAGGCAGCAGAAATACCGTGAAGTGCAGGCTGCCTAGCCAGCCACAGCAAATCTTTTGTTCAACCCATGTGCTATAATGGCATGAGCAACCTCGATATCCCGAGGGTAAGCAAGCACGAGTTTGTTACTTTCCTCCAAGATAAGGGCAGAATGCGGGTTGACGATTATATCGAAGGTGCAATGGAGGTGGCAGAAGAGGTACATTCTGGGCTTGTGCGAGAAGATGGCGCTTCTCCTTTCCTAGAGACCCACACTTGGCCTGTGACAATGGATGTCATCCAGCATTATCGCTCTGTCAACCGCAACATTACAAGCGTCGAAATTGCGGCCGCAATACTACACGACATCATGGAAGACGACGACAGGATACTGAATCTGCACGAATCAAAATCGTACGGGTTTGAAGCCTACATTGCATACAGGTTTGGCAACAGAATCCGCGACATTGCAACCGAGCTAAAGATAAAACCGCTTGAAAACTTTGCTGGCTCTAACGACCAAGAGCGCCAGCTGGCCCGATTCTACGCCTACTGCGACATACTGCGCGACTCTGACTATGACATCAAGGCGATCAAGCTGGCAGACCGGCTCAACAACATGCGATTTATCCTAAACGTGCCTGGACACAACAAGATATGGCGGTACATGCGTGAGGCAGAGGACTTTTACCTTGCATACGCAATGCTTCCGCCAAAGATGCCCGAATTCTACAGCAGGATCAGGGCTGCATACGAGGATCTAAAGGTAGTCGCGGCCAAAAAACTGGTTGCCGCGTAACACTTTTTCACAAACCATTTAAAGGTAATAAATGGAGGTAAAGGGGAGAGGATCATTGGCAAATCTCAACGTAGCAGTCATAGTCAAATTAGAACCAGATTTCTCGGAGGGTAACGTTAGCTACAACGCCGACGGCACGCTCAACAGAGCGGAAACAAAAAGCATCCTCGGACCGCACAGCGCCATTGCATCAAGTGCAGCATTTTATGCCAAGGTTCGATATGGCGCCCGTATCGCGATAACGACCATGGGTCCCCCTATAGCCGATGCTGCGCTACAACAGGCGCAGCTGCTATCTGACGCAGACGAGCTCCACCTGTACAGCGACAGGATGTTTGCAGGCGCAGACACGCTTGCAACAGCCGAGGTGCTAAAAACAGGCATTTCAAAATTGGATGCCCCGGTGGATATTGTCTTTTCCGGCCACAGGGCGTCAGACGGCGAAACTGGCCAGACCGGCCCGCAGACGGCATGGAAGCTGGGATTTACGTTCCTCGGTCATGTCATCGATTATCAGGTCGACATGGAGAACCGGACAGTCAGGGCAAAGCGGCTGATATCTCTCCAGGGATTCTATGATGTCATTGAGGAAGTGGAGGCGCCATTGCCTGTGTTCATTGCAATCGATCCTTCGTACGATGCGTCATTCAATACTGTATCGCAGAGACTTGCATTTGCAAAGTATCAAAAAGAGGCAAAGACACGTGCGCAAAACTACAAGCAATACCTGAAGGTGTTCAATGCGCAGCAGTTGGGTGTCGATCCAAAGCTAGTGGGGCTGCCCGGCTCGCCAACAATTGTCTACAAGGTGGAAAAGATTCCAAAGGCAAAGGCCAGCAGAAAGGCAGAAGTCGTCGACGGCACAAATCGCGAACATCTCACAAAGGTCGCAGAAAAAATGTATGAAGTGCTTGAAGGAATGGTTATCAAATGAAGTACCAGCACCTTTATGTTGTAATCGAGCACGAGGACGGAAAGCCCATTCCAGTCAGCCTTGAGATGCTTGGGGAAGCGCGACGCCTTATGGACGGATACAACAAGAAATACTCTGCCAGCGAAAAAGTAGTGGCGGTGGTGCTTGGGCACAACGTGCGCAAGCTATGTGAAGAGCTGATATTCTACGGCGCCGACGCGGTGATCTATGCCGACAGCCCGGAACTGGTCCATTCCAGAAATCTGGTTGACACCAAGGTGATAAGCCAGATTGCTACAAACAGAGAACTGGCAAACAAGTTCTCTGACGTTCCCGAATTTGTCAAGCCGCGCTACATGTTCTTTGCAGCAGATAACATTGGCAGGCAGCTGTCATCCACCGTCCTTGCAGAACTGGAATCAGGACTTGCATCAGATATTAACAAGCTAGTAATCGAGGACATTGAGATAAAGCACGAACACAAGACAAAAGGCCAGCCTGTGACGTATG
>JBDZWB010000156.1:0-4319 GCA_040255975.1 Nitrosopumilales archaeon | reverse complement strand
GACTGGCTTTCCGTCTTCCGTTCTTGCGCCCTTGTGCATCACTCTATCCCATCTCAAGACTGCTGGTTCTTGCAACTTTTTCACCTGCTGACTGTAATACGATCCCGCTTCTCTTAACCGTCGCTTAACCCAGTCAATTAACATGGTTAATCGATCTTAATTAATGAAGTAAATGCAAAAGCGTACATGCAGAGGTCGCAATTCCTGATATGCAATTCATGCTTTTGGTGCGCATCCTTGCTCTTTGGCTATCTCGGCCCAAAGATAAAGAGATGTCCCTGCTGCCGCAGCGATGATCTGGAGAAAATTCCTCTGGCCTTGGACGAGAAGTACAAGTTCAGCTATTCCTCAAAAAACGGCGTTACACTCGAATTCGTCTAGATTATTTTTATCCGGGTGGCGCAAACCTGATGAAAATACTTTGATCGGCGCGAATAGGCCTTGCTCACAATGGTGTCGCTTTCACTAATCAACTTGCTGCAATAGCTGCAGCAGCCGTTCTGCTTTGCCAGCAGCCTTGCATAGACCGCGTGGTGCTGCTGGTTATCTTCGGGTATGATGAACACTCTTGCCAAATGGCTATTGCTGGTAAAGCAATTGTCGACATAAAAGGCTGACTTAACCAAGTTAATTATCACGTAAATATCATGGCTAAACTTTGTCCACCATCCACTGAGAACAATGTAAAAATGGCATGCCGAAACATATGTGAAAAATACAGGGCCGTAAAGGACAGAAGGAGCAGCTATTATGCTCAAGGGTACAAAAGATGCCAGGTATGCGATCTGTTCATCAGTTGGCGGGGTACGAAATGCCCGTGCTGCCAAATGACGCTGAGGACAAAGCCTCATAACAAAGAGAGTCTCGCTAATGGCTGATTTTGAAAAGGATTAACAATGTTAATCATGACCTAAATAGCTGGTTTGAAAAACATGTGATGTACACATGAGTAAGAAACGTTACCAACAGCAGCCGCGTCTCCGAATAACTAGAAAGCGGCTCTTAGCTTATGGAATTATTGCCGCAGTTACTGGCATCATTGGCTATGTGGGCTACAGCTCGATGATACCTGTAAACGGCACAGTCCCGGTTTTCGGGATGCCTGCCAATCACTTTATCAAGGCAACGCATTCCTCTGGCTCTGGCTATCACTGGCTTAGCATGTCCTCAGGCAAGGTCAAGGGTATGCGAAGCGCAGGCGGCAACATCATGAATCCAGAATACATCTTTAACAAGGGAGAGCTAGAGTCGTTCCACGTGGTGAACGAGGATTACACTACCAAGTCGCAGCATAATTTCAACATAGACGAGTTAAACATCCATACAAGGGACCTAGGGTTCTATGAAAGCCAAACGGTAACCTTTGTGGCAGACAAGACTGGCACATTCGAATATTACTGCACCATCCACCCCGGAATGGAAGGAAAGGTAACTATAGAATGAGGGGAGCGTGCATGATCGCGTATGAGTAGTGGCTCAGAAAACCCGCCATCCTCTTCTTCACGCGGAAACATCTTGGAGCTGCTGGACAGCTTTATTGACCAAATACAGCAGCTGAGGAGGATAATGCTTGGGATGTCCGTATCAGCTATCATCCTTGCGCCGCTAGCCATTGCGCTCACCGCCTATCTGGTGCTCCATCCGGCATTCTATGCAATCCTTGAAACAGAGAATGAATTCGGACTTGTACTGAGCGTAATGTTGTCTGCAGTCATTGTCATATCTGGAATCTGGTTTGCAACAGGCCTCCGACAATACCGTTCTATGAACAGCTGGAAAAACAGGTATAGCGAATATTCAAAAGAGAAGGAAGAGATTGACAAAAAGATAGCTGCCCAGTTTGGTTTAGACCAGCAAGAGTAGCTGCATCAAATGTTTCCCCGATTCCTTTTCATCAATTGGCGCCTCCTTTCTGCGGGGGAACATTTTTTCATATGGCTCAAGAATGTTTCGGGAAAACTCGATGCCCTGCTGCGTTGGCCTGTAGATCATGACGTTTCTTTTTCCAAGCGTCTTTTCAGTTCTTGATACCAGACCGTTTGCTTCCAAGTCGTCAAGTATTGGCTTGTGCTTTTTCAGGTTAAGGCCGCAAAAGCTCATGAGCGCAGTCTGGTTGAGTTCCCCATACTCTACCAGCTTTAGGATGACATCTTTGACGATATAGATTCTGTCTCTGTACGAGCTTGGTGTTCCTGACATGCGCAGCAGTGAAAAGAGTATAGCCTCTCAATATATAACCTGTAACAGAAGGTTAACAAGGTTAAGTCAGAATTTAATATCTTAGTCTGCCCACAAGTCGTGCAGAATTTGAGCGGGTCCCTGTCCTGTTGTCAATCGGCTATAACCCCGCCAATTACTCTGGGACAGGGGCCTTTCTACTTCACAAAAATGCCATCTACGGTGCAATATTCTGTACGAATAAACAATAGTTTGCGGATTCTCTCTGACTAAATGCACGATCATGCTGTTCTTGTAGTAGTCAGCGTATTCCCGCCCATTGCCAACAATGAGACCCTTTCCTCAATTAGGTCCAGTGCTCTCCTGACATACGCATTCGTAATAAGCGACGGCATCCTCAGCCTATAGATCTCTGGCAGTGAATCGTTGAGCTCCATTAGCATCTCCAGCCGCTTTTGCGTATCGCGCTCTTCTCTGATACTGGAAATACGGTCTAGCAAGCTTTGGGACTCGATCTTTCCCATGGGCTATAATGGCGATACTGGATTAAAAAGCATGCAGAGTCCTTTTACTAAGTTCTTTTACATTTTATGCTCTTGGAGCAAGCTCTATGACTGGCCTGTTGCCTGTAGTGTGATGGCACCTTTCTCCGCACAGGGAACATTCCTTGCCCTTTGTGTTGAGGGAGCACTGGCAGGCGTGAACCTTCATGAAGCTGTCTGCAGCCATGTTGAATTCGCCAGTGCCATTGCAAAAGCAGCAGCCCGAATTGTCAAGCACCTTGATGAATCCAGTACCACTACAGACCGAGCATTTGTCATTTTTGCCAGATCGACTATTGCTTTCTTCTTTGTGAATCGACTTCAACTAAGTTATAATACAATCTTATGGCTTTTAACAGTTCACTACAGCGGCTCAGTTATCATTGGCTATATTTTGTTCCAATCATCATACAGCGAATGATGTCAACAGCACCATTTAATGCATAAATTTCTAGTGCCCCTATGTTCTTGTTGGGACTTACTTGGCTTCAAAATATACAATAAAGAAAGGACCCTCTCAGTGGGAAGCCAAAGTGTTTTCAGAGAACGGGGAAGAGATCGCTGAAATTAAAAGGGAAAAAGGACCGGAATTTATGCTGATAAGCAAAAAGGATGATTGTGAGTGGATTCTTTCCAACAATATCAATGGCGAACACAGGCGATTTTCTTTCTCTGTAAAAGAAAAGAAGAATGAAGGAGCCGCTCCATTGACGGTCCAAGATAACATATTCGAACACAATGGCAGGTTCTATATGCTTGCGAACCATCCGGAAGGCAAGTTATGGCAGCAACATGTCAATAGTCTCGTCAGATACATCTCTAGATTGGACAATTTCCCTAATTCAGAAATGGCCGAAAACAAGCATGATCAGCAATTAAGACAAAAGCTGAAAAGGTTTCGCGGAGTTCCAGTCGGCGAGGCATCCGGGCTAGGTGCAACTGCTGAGGGGCATACTGTTAAGGTGAATGATGAGCTGGTCGATATAGGCCTGTTCATTGCAGCAACTTCATACTTGATGTATGCATCGGCCTAGCCATTGTTTCCAACGTCCTTGACACTGTAGCATCATTGGACATATCGTTCTTCTACAATTGTAATAAGCCAAAATGGCAATATTCACTTCTGATGAAGGTTGAGCCAGATCGCATGGGTCAATTTCCGTTTAGAAAAACCGATCCCGAGGAACGGAAACGCAATTTTTCTGAAGTCCAACAGCCATATACAAAAGAAGAGGTCATGCAAGAAGCCGAGCGCTGTCTTCTATGCGGAACACCTGTCTGCATAGATGCCTGCCCCGTACTTCTGGACGTAAGGGGGATGAATGAGGCAGTGGCCAGAGGAGACTTCAAGACCGCGTACGAGCGTATAAGGGAGACAAATCCTATGCTTGGAGTTACTGGAAGGTGTTGCCCCCAGCTGCAAGGACTATGCGAAGATGCCTGTGTCATGAAATGGGCCGGCCAGCCAATTGGAATCGGCCTCATTCAGAGATATGTCGCAGACTGGGAACGCAAGAACAAGCAACCGCCGCCAAGCTTGGGCAAGGACACAGGTAAGAAAGTTGCAGTGATCGGTGCTGGTCCTGGGGGTGTTGCTGG
>JBDZWB010000155.1:0-4328 GCA_040255975.1 Nitrosopumilales archaeon | reverse complement strand
AAGATCTGCTCGAGATAACATTATATAATTTGGAGGCAGGCATTTCTGTTAGATGTTCAGTAGGGGAGGAATCAAGCCCGGCGAGTATGTCTTTGTCGCGCAAAAAGAGGGCAATTTCAACAGCTTCATTATAGGTCGCATCCAGTCGGTAAACGGCAGCAAAGTGCATGTCGTAGGCACCCATGTCAAGCCGCAGGGCCTGATAGACAGAATCCAAGCCGGCAGGGCAGGAGGCAGACCGGTAGAGGCGCTCAACAATCCCGACCCGAACAACTGCATTTTTATGCTGATTGACAGGATAGAGACAGACAGGTTTAGCGGCGAAGTAGATCAGGCCACCTCGCGAGTGATATGGATAAACGAAAACAGATACTTGGTGCTTGACGGCTGGATAAAAGAGAATTTCCCAGACATTTTTGCCGCTGCTCTGTCGGCTGAAAGTCCAGATGCAAGGGCACAGGCGCGACAGACGCTCATTGAAAAGATGAACTCTCTGTATGAGCGCGATTTGAAGGACCACGTCTATGCCGTGGCAAGAAGCGCCAAGATACTCTGATCGCAAGACATAAGTTTGAGACTGTTGCAATCCTTTATGTGTCGTTTTTCGGTCCTCCAAGCGGTGGCCCAACCTATGACAAGAAAAAGTACGAGCACCTGACGCTTGCCATAAGGCAGACGGTACTAGAGCGCGCACATGGCAGGTGCCAAAAGTGCAGCACAAAATTCACTCCAAGCATTCAGCCGCAGTTTGAGCACATTAACGGCTCCAATAAGGACAACCGGCCGGTCAACCTACGCGCCCTCTGCCCAGAATGCTACAAGGTCGTGGAGGAAAAAGAGAAAAGCAAGAAGGGGATGCTTGGGGGCATGCGCAGCGTCCTAAGGCGCATTCCTGTTGATCTCGACAAGTAAGCAGAATAGTCTAAATATCATTGCCCATAATTTACAGAAAAATGGGCACAGTAATGATGCAACTCGTATGCGACACGTGTGGTAAGGTGCTTCTTGAAAAGCCCGGCGTAAGCGAGGAACAGTTCCCCATTACAAGCGAGGAAGCGCGCCAGCTTGACAAGGATCACAGAGGCCACGAATGCCATATTGAAGCAGTAGAAAAAGTTGAATAGTTATAGCTTCAGACCGAAAGAGTCGGCCACTTGTGCAAATTGCTGGTATCTTCTGAGGTAGTCCCTACCGCGCGAAGTGATGACATAGATGCGTTGCCCTTCCTGCACTTGCTCATCTATCAATCCAGCATCTATCAGCTTTACAGCCACGTTTGCGAGCCTGCTGTACGAAAGGTTGGCCTTTCTCAATAGTGCCGTCAGGTTGACCCCTGTCATTCCCGACTCGTCTGTTATCCGCAGCACGTCCCCTACTATCTTGACGCTATTGCGGTAAACGTCACCCATCTCAATGTCTAGCAGGCGTCCAGTCTGTATTAAGTATTGCGTAGGTAGCGATATAGACAGAAAATACAGAAGGCGGTTGAATTTATCCTACCCTATAAACCACTCCTACGGTAGTAGCAGTCAAAATCTCCTTGCCGAGTATTATGGGCGTTTTAGTACTCTCTAATTGGGAAGGCGGCGTTATAGGCGGCTCGAAAATTCAATCAGTTTCGCCGCCTTTACACCTGTAATTATTACCCCCACCTCCATACCAGGAACGAATGCATTGGGCGTATGCACCAACTGTGCTTTTAGGTTGTCTCGAATTATCAAAAAGATGATTTGTTTCCATCTTCACTTTTATTATAGTGTAGACTAATGCTGAGATGTCGTTGAGCAAGCCGGCCGTTTGGTTCAAGGATTTTGTCGGTGTAGGCTACCGCTACCACGATGTCTACATGAATGTCTTTCCACTCTTCGAGGACAAGATGTCTGCATTCAGGCTGTGGAAAAAAACGATCGAGTGGTGGCCTGACGATAAGATAAAGCTCCGCTTTGTAGAGCAGGACGACAGCTACTGGTTTATACTGTATGGAGGATCGGTCTATAGCAAGGACAATACCGGCTTTGTCAAGAAGGTGCAGGTATCTGAAAACTATGAAAGGTTCAAGGTAGGCTATGAAAAAAAGGCGATCCTGCGCTTTGGGATCTATAAGGAGAGAGGCAAGAAAAAGGACGACAGCAAGTATAACCTTGAAGTCCTCAAGAAATCAAAGTCAGTTTACGATATTGCGTTTTTGAAATATGAGGAGCTTGATCCAGGCAGCGTAGAATGGCAGTGCATACAGGAAAACAAATGAGGAAATTTAGCTGCATTCAAGGCTGCTCGGATTGCTGCATCTATAGAGAAGAATATCCTTCTGCAGAATATGGCAAGATAGGAGTGCTCCTGCTGCCAGAAGAAAAGGAGGCAATTGAAAGGCTTGCAAGGAAGCTGAAGATCAGGGTAAAGATACTTCCGAGGCTTGCAGTTGGTAAGGAATTTCCCGAAAAGGTGATTGCATACCAGATGATGGGCAAGAACGCAGATGGCGACCTCTGCCCATTCCTCGACGTTAAAGGAGGCGGAAAATCGCCCCACGGTGGATACAATTGCAAGATCTATTCAGATAGGCCTCTTGCATGCAGGGCGTACCCCGTCATTGATGTTTCCAAAGCAGCGACTCTTGATGGCCACTGCCAGTTCTGCAAAAAGTTCTCTACGACAAGAGCTGCCAAAGACGGCCTCCAACAAGAGATCGAAGCTCTTGCAAGGATAAAAGCAATGGTAACCGCCGACGGCGACAACAATGTCTGGCGCTATGCCACCGCTACAGGCAGCCCCAGCCACATCATGCTGCCAGAAGGCTGGGTTGCAGAATCCTAGTAGCCGTGCTTGCGATATAGCACTTCGTCGCCTTTCTTGACAAGCACGATCCGGTTCTGCGGGATGACTTCAAAGTCCTCAGACAGTTCGACAAATTCCGGCAGCGAGATTTCTATGATGTTTTCAAAGTCTCGATAGCTGACAGAATAGAGATGAGGATCATCGGCGTATAGAGCTCTACTGAAAATCTCCTCCAGCCTGCCCTTGCGCACCACGACAGTTTTTCATGCATTCGTTATATATCATGTTGAGCCACAGGCGGCATGCCAAGGAAATCTTCTGGCCGCAAGACTACTAGAAGAACCAAGAGCGCCAGACTGTCTCCAAGGACAAGAAAAGCAATAGATACACTGCCTGGGCATGCGCGTGAAATATACAGAAAAGCTCACAAAAACGCGCTCAAGCAGTACAAGAGTCCCACAAAGAGGCGCGGAGGCGCGCAGCAAAGCAGAGAACAGGTAGCGCACAGGGTGGCATGGTCCGCCGTGAAAAAAGCGGGATACAAGAAGGAAGGAGAAAGGTGGGAAAAAGGTTAGGGCCGGTAGTTCATTAGCCCGCCCGCCTCTACAATTTTTGCGATCAGCTCTGGAAAGGGCTTCATTGAGTAATGCTCGTTCTTGGTGATGTTAGTTATCTTGTTCTGCGCAAGGTCAATTTCTAACTCGTCCCTGTCAGATATCCTCTTGACTGTCGATTCGTCGATTTCTATCGGCAGCAGGTATCCGCCGTCAACTGCGTTTCTATAGAATATCCTTGCAAACGATGGCGACAGGATTGCCTTGATGCCCGTCTGCGATAGCGCTATCGGAGCGTGTTCCCTGCTGGAACCGCAGCCAAAGTTGTTTCCCGTCACGAGAAAATCTCCCTGCGAAACTTTCTCCGGGAATTTCGGATCGATGCCTTCCATCGCATGTTTGGCAAGCTCTTTGTGATCGTGGATCTTTAGATACGGGCCGGGGATGATGACATCGGTGTCGATGTTATCGCGTTCGTACTTGTGCACCTTACCCTTCAATGTGCTCTTCAATTTCTCACATCCCTTGGGTCGGTTATCTTGCCCGTGATTGCCGATGCCGCGACCACTATTGGCGATGCAAGGTATGTCTGCGACTCTACATGTCCCATCCTGCCAGGAAAGTTCCTGTTGGTCGTGCTGATGCATATCTCACCCTTGCCTAGTACACCCATGTGCGCCCCGCAGCATGCTCCGCATGTGGGAGGTCCGACAATAGCACCGGCCTCCATAAAGATCGAGATAAGCCCCTCTTTCATTGCCTTCATGTAGATTGATTGTGCTGCAGGCAGCACCTCGGTCCTGATCTTGACCTTCTTGCCCTTCATTATTTTGGCCGCTTCACGCAGGTCTTCCAACTTTGCGCCCGTGCACGAGCCAATGTATGCCTTGTCAAGCTCGGTTCCCTGCAGTTCCCTTGCAACAGAGATGTTGCCGGGAGAAAACGGCTTGGCCACCGTCGGCTCGAGCTTTTCTATTTCATAGGTGAAAACTTCAGAGT
>JBDZWB010000154.1:0-4341 GCA_040255975.1 Nitrosopumilales archaeon | reverse complement strand
CAACAAGAACAGGGGAGACTCTAACTTGGTAGTCAAGACTTATGAAAAATTCAACGAGATCATGAATTCGGTCAAGAGCAGCGCCGAATCCGGTAATCACGAGTCCGCTATCGCAGTGCTCAACCTGACTTACTCTATAGACAAGATAGCTCGCTGCTGGGTGGATGTAGCAGACCTGGTCAAGCCAGTACATCTCACTGCTCCTCTCAAAAACGCATAATTACAAAAAACTGCTATCACTGTCATGGCCCACAACCATGAAATAGAGACTGTGCTGGTGCTACAGGGGGGAGGCTCGCTTGGGGCCTTTAGTTGCGGGGTATTCAAGGCATTTGCAGAACGAAACGTCGGAATAGACATCATAGCCGGCACTTCGATTGGCGGGGTAAATGCTGCCATAATCGCAGGCAGCAAGGACAAATGCCCCGAAGTCGCACTGGAAGAATTCTGGCTAGAGCTTGCAGAGAATGCGGTGGATCTGACTCATTCCTGGCAACCTATACTCGATTACAACGGTTCTGGAAGCTATTACAGCAACTATTACCAGCAGGCAGGCATGTCGCTCAGACACGTCCTGACTTTTTACAGCTCGGCGGCATACGGCAACGACATAATGTTTCTACCGCGGTGGATGCCCGAATATGCTGCAAAAGATCCGCAGTATTTTAGGCCTGACAGGTGGACCTATCTTTACGATCATTCTCCACTTGCATCGACGCTTGAAAAATACATTGACTATGACAAGCTGCGACCCGGAGGAAACCCAAACGCGCGCCTGATAATAACTGCGGTCAATGTCCTGACTGCAGAGCCTCTGACTTTTGACAGCATGCGCTTGGCGATAACCACAAAACATCTTCTGGGGACGGCTGGCTACCCGCTGTACGGGTTTCCGTGGGTTGAGGTGGAAAAGGGTCTCTATGTGTGGGATGGAAGCCTTCTGAGCAATACTCCGCTCAGAGAGGTGATAGACGCAGCACCTGTCACAGACAAGCGCGTGTTTATCGTCGAAAACTATCCTAAAAAGATTGAAAGGCTTCCGCAAAACCTGCCAGAAGTGATACACCGGGCGCGGGACATTATGTTCAGTGACAAGACAGCGCATAACATCAAGATGTCAAAGGCGATAACGCGCTACCTGGTATTCATAGAAGAGCTGTATGAAATCATAGATGGTAACGTCGATCCCTCCAAAATAGACAGACAAAAGTGGGATAGAATCCAGCGCAAGTACAAAAAGATGCTGAAAGAACATGGTGCGGAGATCAAGAAAATCGCCTACATTACAAGGGAGGAGCGATTCCCGTATCTCTACGAGAACACGGACTTTTCACCAGAGGGGATAAAGAATCTGATAAAAGAAGGCGAATCAAAGGCAAAACAGACCTTGCAACAGGCAGGCCTCTAGACGATCAGGCCTTTTCTGTCTATTTCTACTTCAAACGATTCGTAACCGGCCGCTTTTGCACGGGCTGCTATCTTTCCGCTATCTTGTTTGTTTGCTGCAAGCGCGATGATTGCTCCACCTCCTCCTGCGCCAGTGATCTTGGCTCCAAGCGCACCTGCCTTGATGCAGATGTCTATCAGATCGTCCACCTTGTAATGGGAGACTCCGATCTGTCTGAGAATTGTCTGGTTTTGGTTCATGAGCTCTCCCACCTTGGCTGGCCTCCCTGAAGTGATAGCTGCCTGTGCCTCAGTGCATATATCTGCGGCCTGCTCTGCCAAGTTCGCAAAGAGGGACTCGCTCCTCTCTCTGAATCTCTTGACTCCTGCTACAAGATCACCTGTGGAATGCCTGACACCAGTGCTTGCTACGACAAATATCAGTGTCCCTTTTGATCTGACCTTCTTGAAGCCCTTTACCTTGCTGTATTGTATCATCCCGCCAAAGGTGCTGACGTAGCAGTCTGCGCCGGAAGAGTTAACGTGGATCATACGCTCGGATTCGATGGCGAGATCGCATACCTTTTGCTTGCTTGGTTTTTTCTGGAACAGTGAATTTACAGCTGCAACCGTCGCCACACATGCCGCAGCAGAAGAGCCCAAGCCAATGCCTGGTGGAACCGTTGATGAAATGTCGACCTCAACGCCTGTCTTTCTCGATGAAAGCACGTGCTTGATCGCGCTATGCAGCGGGTCAAGCGCCTCTCTTGCTCCAATGCCTCCTTCAACAGTCCTAAAGCCTGTATTGCCATATTCGCCAGCAAATCCTATGTCCGATCTTATCGTTATTTTTTCTTCAGCTGTTTTCCGTGCTTTGACGGTTATTCGCCTGTTTATCGACGCAAGAATCGCCGGGTTGCCGTACACCACAAAGTGCTCCCCAAATAATATGACCTTGGCCGGTGCCGATGCCTTGCCCCTTGTTGTCATACGAACACTATCGAAGAGTACCCGACCACAGCCCCTGTGTCCCCCGTGACATCTCCGCTTGTCGCATATTTTAGCAGCTCGCCTCTGGTGGCTCCCATGTTCTTGGCCGCAACCATGATGGTAGCGATGGCGCCATATCCGCATGCAGAGACGTCAAGCCTCTCAAGGACCGCGTAAAACTTGTTAACGTCAAGTGTGAGGATGGCCTTTATCAGCTCCCCGTCTTTCCTATGCGCGTCGCTGTTTGGTTCGTAGTGTGTAAAGTCTGATGACGCCATGAGAAGGGTATTGTCAATATCTCCCCTTTCTACTATTGTCTCTGATATCGCGTTTCCAAGGTCGTACGCAGTGTCGCTCCTCTGGGATATGAGGACGATGGGAACGATCCGGAAATCCTGCCTGATGGACTGAAGGAATGGCAACTGTACCTCTAAGCAGTGGTCGCGGCTGTGTGCAAAGTCGTCAAAGTCAAGGATGGATGACCTTGATGCAATTTCTTTTGCCAGTTCTGAATTAACTGAAACTTGTCCTAGCGGAGTCTGCCACTCTCCGTCTTTCATGGCAGCGACCCACGAACCAATCCCGTAGTGGTTGGGCCCAATCATCACGACATTCTTGAAATCCATTGATGAAACTTCGTAAAAGCCATTTGCGGCTACGGCGCCAGAGTAGACGTAGCCTGCGTGGGGTGAAACAATACCATAGATCCTGCGTTTGCTGCCAGAAGGCGGTGCCTTGCCAGGACCAAAGCGTTGGTTGCGAAAAGACTGATCAACAAGCCCCTTCAGCTCTTCAGGATTATTCGGATAAAACATTCCTGCAACTGCTGGCGCCCTTTTTGTCAAGATACTTTCCTCAAACTTATTCCGAAACAAGTAATATAATTGTGATTTTTGATAGATTTGACATCTTCATACCACTAGTAGTACCATAAGTCAAAACCATATCTATTGCGCAGTAATCTCATTCTGAACCTGTATATGCAATACTCTCTAACACTACCAGTCTCGATATGGGACAGGCAACAATCAACCTATGAGCCAAAATGTGTTGATGATGTGGACGCAAGAACAGATGTTTGAAAAAGTAATAAAGTTGATTGAAAATGCAAAAACAGAAGTTCTCGCTTTTCTAAACGCCTACACTTTGACAATAACAACAGATAATGAAGCATTCCAAATGCCAAAACGCGCTGCTAGGAAAAGAGGAGTAAGATTCCTGTACATCACAGAAATAACCAAAGACAATGTTTCATACTGCAAGAAGCAGTTGAACATGATAGATGAGTTGCGACACTTGGATTCGATTAGAGGCAATTTCATAATGAGCGATAATGAGTTTATCGCTTCCCATGAAATTTCGCCCCAAAAGCCAATCTCAGAGGGATTCTATAGCGGTATTGACAAAATGCTGAAGCAGGAGAGATATGTGTTCCAGACCATCTGGAGCAATGCAATTCCTGCTGCAGAAAAGATCAAGCAGCTTGAACAGGAAGACGGTATTAGAACCAGCAATATGTCCGCCGCGCCAAAATCTACTGCTACAGAGCAGAAGGGAAAAAGAATCATTGACAGGTTTTACATTTGCGAACTATGCCGCTCTGTATTCATTTATGCGGATGAAGTAGAAGAGCACAAGGCGGCAACTTCCCATAAGAAATTCGCAGAGTTTCCATTCTTTGAATCAATCTGAAATCTTTTAAAATTTTATGCATCATGTCTTGCGTTTCCAATAGCACGCAAAATCCTATCGCCAGATCTGTCAACTTACCAAGAATAGACACACGTTCGGGTTCAAGCCAAGTGTAAAAATAATTTTGGCTGAAGTTAAGTGATTTCCTCGACCAACTTTGTCTCAAAGTCGTCGATTGAAGCCTTCTCCAGCATTTCGCTGTCTGACTTGATGACTCCCTGTTTCTTCAGGACTTCTCTTGTGAGGAGCCAGTAGACCGTGGCCAGAGCCTTG
>JBDZWB010000007.1:0-18086 GCA_040255975.1 Nitrosopumilales archaeon | reverse complement strand
TATAATTGCAGGTATCGCAGGTATAGCGGCAATGATGGTATTTGCTTTTGCAGTAACGACACAGCCGAGACAGGGAAGCGACCTATCACTGACTATTGCCCGAGAGCCAGTCAATGGAACTGTAGTTGGCACAGCGCCAAACACAACAGGCTTGATATCTCGGGGAGAAGCAGTCGTCATAGCAATGAGGGAAACAGGTTTAATTGAAGAAACAGAAAGGATAGAGCAGGTCTACACCGACCGGTTTTACGTCAATGAAAATGGTCAGGTCTATCGAGTGAATCCACAAACAATGGAAATGATATCTACAGAAGGAGACATGTCACGTGAGATAGAGAAACTAGCGAATTTCGATAGAGCAACACACTATTGGGTCATAAGCCTTCAGGAAGGCATCGATTCTGGCTATGTCTTAATTATTGATGCGTCTAGTGGAGTCATAAAGGATGAATCTGGCTATGAGTTCTGACAGCCTCAACTGATTTTGATCCAGCAGCTATCCTTGCCATTTTCCAGCCAATTGAACCCCTGCACTCTCAATATGTCGTGGATTTCGCGCCATTCTTTCTTTTCCATCCATCCCAACGGCTTGACCTTGATACAATCGCTTTCATTTATGATTTGCACTTTGTTAGCCCTTATTCCTAGACCTTTTACAGTCGGCTCTTGTACGTCTTTTGCATAAACCGCCGCTTGTCGCATCAGGCTTTCCACCTTGTTTTCGCCAAGATTCAGGTTGATGCCCGCCGCTTCTGCTGGTGTCTGGTAAATAGCCTGATTGACTCTGATAAAGTTCTGCTGCAAACACGCGGAGTGATACAATTCTAAACTGACCGTTGTATCTCGCGTGGTAGCTGCTGCAAGTCACGTGTTTTTTAGAAAAAAGTGGGTTGTTTGCCACCGCCTAACAGCAACAGCAGCAACAGCCTTTACATGAACCGTCAGGGCAGCATTCCTTTGCCGCTTCTTTGGGTCGGTTATCCTTTGCCAATTTTTTCACCACATAGGTTTACTTGGGAAACTATTTAACTTGTCAAGGATACACTGTTACTGTTAGTTTCGCTATGGAAACCAAGAAGCTGCCGATGATCGAAGGCTGCGGGTACGATGTTGATTCGCTGATGGTAGAGACTGCAAAATTACGCAAAATTATCACCAAGAGAGGAACGCTTGAAATTCTGATACCTCTCTGCTGCACCACAAGACCTGTCAGGTACAAACAGTTTCGGCAGGCATTGAAAGGGATTAGCAGCAAGACTCTGGCTTCCAGGCTCAAGGAACTAGAAAAAAGCGGCATCCTGAGCAGGCAATCGTACAATGAGATTCCACCGCGTGTCGAATATCGTCTGACTCCAAAAGGGCAAGAGCTCGTTGAATCCGTCATGTCACTGATCGACTGGATGATAAAGTGGTCGAAAACCAAGGGATAGTTAGCTCTGGTGACTCGAAGGGAGATCCATATGATCTCCTTTGTAAAATTGTACTCATCTCCCGACAAGTTACTAGAACTCTCCAAATCCAGTTCTTCTGCAAAGTAGGTTGCTCGGTTGATGTACTGCACTATTTTGAGCCTGTCTAATCGCGGGCGTTACAATTCGTTTACTAGTCTGTTCGATAGTTGCATTACTTGTTCGGGCTTTGTACCAGTCGTGTCCTTGCTGATCCTATCACTGTTGCAGCTCCAAGACCAAGGATAACATGACCAATGAATACTCCGACAACAGGGCCGGGGAATGCAATTACTTGATGATCGCCCATGAACGGCACTAGATGGATTGTGTAGAGAATACCTGCTGCTATCAGTAATCCTGCCACAAGAAATGACTTTTGACCCAACGACAGAGCAAACGATGCTGCTGACAGGCCGAGAGCGACTAGGCCTGGAACATGGCTACCACTCAGCCCTGCAAAGTGACTAGCAGCTAGGCTTGTATGACTCCCATCTATGCCGATTTGATTCTCACCAATCATCCCAAACATAGCCAATGCAAAAGCTATGCCCGCCAGAACTGTTGCAATTACAACCCTAGGGCTTGCCACAGCCTTGATAGAATCTCGATTTATTTTAAGGTTCATCCTAATGTTACTTTGGGCTTTGTACTAGTATTGACATTTTACAATTGTAAACTAGTGTCGCTGACAATTTGTATTAACAATGAAAAATACAAGGTTTGTTAGGCCGCTGAATACCTGCACGATAGTCTGTGGTTTGCAAGCATGGTTTCAAATGTCTCTAGCAGGACCTTATGATGCATTATCCGCTGCATGTCGTTTTCCTTCTCTGCCAGGTCCAAAAGATATCCGTGATGCGTAATATTGGATTGAAGATAGCGCGCATAGTTTTCCTCGATTATCTTTAACATCTGATCTGTCAGATCACTAGCAGTTTGAGCCTTAGTAATCATCATGTCGGGCATTGTGAAAACTCCCAGAGTTGACGATTTAAGGTAGCTGAAGAGATGTTATGGAACATTGTTTCTACCTGATCCAGATGATATATCGCTTGCCAGTTAAACCCTCGAACTCTCAGTATGTCGCGGATTTCTTTCCAGCCATTTGGCTTGATGCAGTCACCACCTTCACGGGCATCAATACCAGATTCAGCGTTCTGTTTACCATGAATTTGCTCGACTGCTGCAGATTTTTTGATTCTGTGAGATGATCTCACCTGCACTTGTCGAATGTTGTGTATTGGTTAATTATCAATACCAACAGTAAGGAAGCATTATAATCACGATCCATTCAATCGAAGCTCGATAACGACCGATTAATGCTTGGATTCCTCGTGAGAAACAGTAAGATCATTCAAAGCGCTGGTGTTTCGTTTGCCGTTTTAGGGACTTCAATGCACGTGCTGAACGTGGTCAACCTGATGTCACCGTCGTTGAGCCACACCTGGTCTGCTATCGCGATTGTTGGATTCTGCCTGACTGCAAGCAGCCAGACTAAAGGGATATTGGCCTGGAAAATACCGCGGATAAAGAGAAAGGTGGCTGTCAAGGCAACAACACCCAGTAACGAAAAGAATGATGTTGTTCTGCCATAAGCCGGAATCCATGCGATATCTTTTGTGTAACAACATACTACATCCAATTGCTTATGACTGTACCTGTTCCCAAAAATGGGCATGTCCTTATCCAGTTCAGTGCAAAAAATGCTGATGGCACAGGCGATAAAAGCGGCAGTAAAAGATGCACGAGCAAACCATCCCCTCCCAGAAAATGTCGCCAATAATGCCGACTCTCTAGCACACTGGAAGAGGAATCTCAAACCTAGCCCAGTCATCTGCTATACGCATAAACTGCAGTTCAAAAACAGGCGCGAGTTTCGCCTCCACATAAAGTACCAGCACAATACAGGCCAGATTTAGTAGCGACAGCCAGTTCGTTCTATAGCCGCAAAGAGCATTGTATGTAACAGCGATTGCAGGCTAACTAACCATCGCCTTTGTTTTCGTCAGAAGCTGGAGCGTCTGTCTTTTCTTCTTCTTTCTCACTTGCTGGAGGCTTATCCTTTGACTTTGTAATCTTCCATCCCAGCTTGATGACGTATGGAGACAGAAATGTCGTGATTATGGTCATAGCCCCGATCATTGGCAGGACAAATGCGCTTGTAGCCCCTACGTCTGCCCCGCCTTTTGCAGTCACCAGCGCAAGCTCGCCGCCAGAAGCCGACAGCCCAAAACCCGCCCGGGCAGAGACCTTGTTATTTGCCCCGACCAGCCTTGCTGACAGAAACACGCTTACGAACTTTGCCCCGAATGAGACACCAATCAGAATGAGGGCAGGGACTATGAAAGTCGGAAGCAGCTTGATGTCCATCAGTGCCCCAACCGAGATGAAAAATATCGCGCCAAACATGTCCTTTATTGGCGTCGTGATTATCTTGGCAATTCCCTGAGTTTTGGATTCAGCTACCAGCACGCCGGCAAAGAACGCGCCAGCGGCAAGGGAGACCCCAAGGATGTTTGCAATGAACGATAGCCCAAACGCAACTCCAAGTACGGTTATCAGTATCATGTCGTACTGGTTAGTCCTGCCTATCAGGTCCACCAGCTTTGGCACCGTCTTTGAGCCGAGGAACAGGACGCCGCCAATGAAAGCCAATACTACGCCCACGACAATCGCGATTTCCTGCAGTTCGAGGTGCCCAGTCGCAGCAACAGACTGCAGCACTGCAAGCATCGATACTATGATGATGTCTTCGATTACCGCGACGCCCAGCAAAAGATACGCTGCCTCATCCCGGATCATGCCGAGCTCCTCGAGTACGCGCATGACAATGACTGTACTCGTAACAGAGATCGACAGCGCCAGGAACAGGCTGTCAAATAGCGCCATGCCCATCTGCTGGCCGACGAAATAGCCGAGTGCAAAGGTTCCAAAAGCCTCAGACATTGCTATGACAAGCGCCTTTCCACCGATTGACCGAAGTTTAGCTATCGGATATTCCATGCCGACGGTGAACAGAAGGAGAATGATCCCGATCTCTGCCATCAGGCTGACCGTTTCAATGCTGCCGATAAGGCTGAATGGCGGAGTAAACGGGCCTATTATCATGCCCGCAATGATAAAGCCGATAACCATCGGCTGCTTTATCTTGCGCGTCACGCCAAGCATTATTGCGGCGACTACCATGATGATGGCAATGTCCATTATCACAATGTCATTGAGCTCGGTTCCACCATTGAAGAAGGACGGCAGGATTGAACGTACATCAGAGATTGCTTCTTCTCCAGTGATAGAAGGGGTCACCGCCAGAAAATAAAGCGCACTTGGATAAAAACAGAACTATGCCAACAGTCCTGACATTCTCATCATCATCCAGCAACTATCTTTGCATTGCTGTAGGTGATGCTGGTCAGGGTTGAGGTGACCCCGTTTATGCCCTTTATCCTTTTGATTAGTTCCTGAAATTTCACCTCGTCTTCCGCGTGCACCTTCAATATGAGGTCGTATATGCCGGTCGTCGTGTGCGCTTCAAGCACGCCAGCAATTTCCTTCAATGCCTTTTCGACAGAAGAGGTCTGATCGAACGCGCAGTTTACAAACACGAATGCCAATGTCATATTTCTCTCTTCTTAATGCCCATGCAATGCATGTGATTTAAGGAACGCGGGCGCAGCAAGATATGTTGATAGATAGCTACACCGATTGACGAACCTTGCTACGCGCAATAATTTTTGAAGTAGATCAAAGGAATGCCAGAATGCCATCGGCTACAAACTTGACGCTGGCAAGAATGACTGCTGCCAAGACTATCTTTTTGAATTTTTCCTGATCGATCCGGCCTACGATCTTGCGGCCGACATACGAGCCACCAAGCGCAATTGCAAACAGCACAGGGACAAAGTAATAGTACTGTTCTGTCAGAAACCCGCTCGATACATAGAACGGGATCCTGGTGGCATCGGTGCCAAGCGCGATCACGGCTGCGGTGGCGATGTATTTTTCCTTGTCAAGTTTCAGGCCTGTAAGAAACGCCGCTCGCAGCGCGCCCCCTGTGCCTATCAGGCCGACAATAAAGCCTGATGCTCCGCCGCCCAAGACCAGCATCCTAGCATTTGCAGGAAAGGCTAGATGGGGTTTGAAAATGAATGTAATCGAAAACGCAATTAGAAACATGCCAAGAATCATCTTGAGCAGCGTCTGCGATAGGTCGCCTACCAGAGTGGCTCCAAGCAGGCTGAAGAGAAAGCTTGGCAGGCCGAACAGCAGAAGCACCTTCTTGTCAAGCCCATGCCTGAAAAACGCTATTCTTCCCAAGTTGCCAAAGAGGTGGAATATGGCCACCAGCACAAGCGCTGTCTTGAAATCGACCAGATATGACGCAAGTGGCAGAAAGATTGTAGACGAGCCAAAGCCAGCCATGGTGCCGAGCACTTCTGAGAAAAAGCCGGTTACAAAGAAAATGATATCCGCCGGCTCCATGACGCTGCCTCATTGCCGCATGAGGCAAATAACAGTATCTGGCTTTTATTGGATGGTTATAGTGCCCGTCATGTATGGGTGCAGCGTGCAATAGTACGCGTGTTCGCCTACGCCAATGTCTGCTGCCGGCACGCTGTAATCTACATTTGGTCCAAGGAATCCCGTGTCAAACAGTGCCGCCGATTCAGGATCGCTCGGGCCCGTGCCGCTGGTCGCGGTGTGGAGCGTCGTGTCTTCGTTCACCCAAGTTATCAGCGCGTCAGAGCTGGCAGTAGCGGCATCAGCATCATAGTCAGGGCTTCCCTGCGTGACTGCACCCTGCAGGATCCTGATCGTTACTACGTTTGAGAACTCGGACTCGTCAATAGCTTCTTCTTCAGCGTCGGTATCTTCTTCTGACGCTTCAGCTGCAGGCAGGTCCTTACGGTACGGCGAATCGACAAAACCCTCTTGCGGAATTGCAGCATAAAAATATGTGTATGTCACGTAGCCGGTGATCGCGCCTAATACAAGAAGTACTGGAAAAGCAATTGTTCCAGGCTTGGCCATCTATCGTTCGCTAGTCGTTTCCCCTTAATATTCCATGCTGGATTCGGCTATATTCCAGGCCGCATCAGACAGTGTGTGCAAAAAACAGTCACCTGCAAGAGCTGCGGCAAAAAATTCCTATCCCCGCCCGTCGATACCGGGAGGCAGGAGATATCATCTGATATCGACGAAGGCACGTCTTTTGCGCTCATTTGCCCATTCTGCATGGCGCACGCTCTATACACCGCAAAAGACTTGGAATAATTTTTATGCCAGATATTTCCACACGTGTGGAGATGGTCGACGAAACAAAGTGCTCGCTCTGCGGTGCCAACCTTGCCGAGTTCAGATACCGGCCGATGCCGCAGTGGAACATTTCAGGCATGCTCTGCGGCCAGTGCTATGACAAGAGGCTGCTTGACCACTATATCGCCCCCGACAGGCGCGAAATAACGAAGAAGTAGCAAAGACTAAATACCAACTTTCTCATCCATCATATACATGCCAACCGCATACATACTCGTGAACTGCACGCTCGGCTCTGAAGAAAAGATAATCAACGAGATCGCCAAGCTGTCCGACGTAAAAGAAGTGCGCGGCACCTACGGCGTTCACGACATATTTGTCAAGGTAAAGTCAGAGAACACCGAAGCAATGAACCACACCATCACTAACAAGATCCGCAAGGTCCCCGGCATCACTTCAACAGTGACTTTGGTAGTCATTGAAGAGCAGGGCGGCAAGGGTTAAGCTGCTTCTTCTTTTCTCCTGTCTTCTGCCCTGATTCTCTTTATTTCGTATAGTATTAGACCCGAGCTTGCCGCGACCGTTATCCAGCCGATCGATCCTACGAGCACAAAGTTTTCATAGATTGGAAGGAAAATTGCGGCTGCTGCAGTGGCGACGCCGGCGCACCATATTCCAATCAGGATGTAGATGTGCACTAGCCCCTCATATCCTCGTCAAAGCCCTGGAAGCGCTTTAGCGTCTTGCCACAGTTTCTGCAGTTGCTGAACTCGACAAAGTAAAAGTCGCCGTACTTGCGGTAGGCAAACGACTCTTTGTGGGTGCAGAACAGCTGGCGTAGCGCCCCGAGCATCATTACTGGTAGGCAGTCGGGGTTCTTTACTATTTCGTTGATATAGGACTTCATTCATTGATTGCTTGCGGGCCCGTAGCGTAGTCAGGATATCGCGGCGGTCTTCGGAACCGCAGGCCAAGGGATCGAAGCCCTTCGGGCCCGCTCAATAATCTTATGTAAGAATCTGTTTAGCCCCTTAAATCAGATACCGAGATAGATTTTCCATGTCAGAAACAACAGCCGCTCCGTTCAAGTGCAATGCTTGCGGCATGACGTTCAACACGCAGGACGACCTTACACAGCACAACCAGCAGCACCATCCAGGCGGAGAAGCAACCACGCAGCAGAAATAATTTGTGGCGGACTTACTTGCAGTCCCTGCAAATTTCCCCTATTTGTCTACTTTGAGGTCAGCAAGCAGCCTGTCAATGTTTGTTATCGGCTTGCCGCTGCCATCAGCAATCTGCTGGGCCGCCGGCGAGTTTTCGATATAGTCTGGGATTCTTGCAGCGATCCTTTCCTGGTAGGTCGGGACGTGCTCGTTCTGGTAGAACACGCCGATAGGGATCTTGTCGCCCCATTCGTTTGACTTTTCGACCACCTGCGCCATTTTCTGGTTTATCTCGCTTGGATCGTGCACAACGCCGTCATAGCCTGTCTCTTCCAGCTTGTACATCCTCGGCATTGCCCTGCGTGTCTCTGGGTCAATGTTGTCAAGTCCCTGGAACCACTCTTTGGTGTTGATGTCGTTGTACGTCGGGCACGGCTGGAGCACGTCTATGAACGCCAGCCCCTTGTGGGCGACCGCCTTTTTTATCAGGTCCTTCAGGTGCCTGACGTCGTACGAATAGCCACGCGCAAGGAAGGTAAAGCCTGCGATAAGTGCAAGTGCGATTGGGTTTACTGAATTGTTGACGTTTGGTTGTGGAAGCGATTTTGTCTTCATTCCAAGTTTCAGCGTTGGCGAAGCCTGGCCTTTTGTCAGACCATAAACGGCATTGTTGAATATGATGTATACCATGTCGACGTTCCTGCGCCCCGCGCTCACAAAGTGGCCTGCGCCTATACCAAGCCCGTCACCGTCGCCCCCAACTGCGATCATCTCAAGGTCGGGGTTTGCCAGTTTTGCTCCCTGTGCAAACGGGAGGACCCTGCCGTGCAGAGTGTGGACGCCGTAAGTCTTGATAAAGTGTGGAGTCTTGCCGGAGCATCCGATGCCGGAGAATATCGTGGTCTTTGAAGGCGGCACCTGCATGTCTGCCAGAGCCATCTGTATGGCGTTCAGTATGCCAAAGTCGCCGCATCCCGGGCACCAGTCGTTATGTACGTCCGTCTTGTAGTCTGACAGCTTAAGCGCCACTTTTCAACACCTGCCTCCTTGGAGCATTTCCATCCTTTATCCGCTTTACGGCATTATAAACCTCGTCAAGCGACATCGGCCGGCCGTTGTACTTTACTATCTGGTAATTCCACTCTATGCCGGTGTGCTGGCGCAAAAGGGATCCGAGCTGGCCGCTGTAGTTCATCTCGATGTCGACTATAACCTTGCAGTCCTTCAACATCGACTTTACAAGGTCGACAGGGAATGGACTCATGAGCCTGACCTGCACAAATTTTACCTTGATGCCATCTGCGGCAAGCCTGTCCATCGCATCCAGTATCGTGCCCTTGTTCGATCCCCAGCTGACGAGGGCGATATCCCCTTCGCCGTATTCCACGGCCTTGTCCTCGTCGGGTATTTCCTTTAGCGCAAGATCTAGCTTGTCCATCCTCTTGTCCATCATCTGCACCCTCAGCTCCGGGTCCTCTGTGATGTGGCCCTCCTCGGTGTGCTCGTCTCCAGTGTTCCAGAAAATCGCGTCCTTTGTCCCGAGCACCACCCTTGGGCTTACCGGGTTGTCTGACAGTTTAAAGCGCAAATAGTTTCCGGCCGCTCCCCTGTCCTTTTCCGTCACCTGCTTGAGCATCGAGCCCCTGTCGATTCTGACTTTGCGAGGGTCGAAATTTCTGCAAGTGGTCACGCTGTTTGCTATGGCCTTGTCAAGCATGTGTATGACAGGCATTTGGTACTTGTCTGCAAAGTTGAACGCCTTGATTGTGTCGTAAAAGCTCTCTTCGATGTCGCCTGACGCAAGCACGATCCTAGGGAACTCGCCATGGCCGGCGTTAAGTGCAAAGTTGAGATCGCCCTGTTCGTGGCGCGTCGGCAGGCCTGTTGAGGGGCCGGCGCGCTGGTACAATGATATGACAACCGGCACTTCATTGATGCCGGCCCAGCCAAGGGCCTCTGCCATGAGCGAAAATCCGGGGCCTGATGTAGCGGTGGCGGAGCGGGCGCCTGTGAGCGCACTGCCGATGGCCATCGCAATGGCGGCGATCTCGTCCTCCGTCTGGACCACCACTGTCGAGCCCTTTTTGCCCGAGTCGTAGAGATCCAGAATCTCGTTTGCCTCAAGGAACTCGCTGTCATCCGACGCCGGCGTGATTGGGTAGTATGTCTGGAACCTGCAGCCGGCCACCATCTTGCCCATTGCGGACGACTGGTTGCCCTGCACTATTATCATGTCCTTTTCAGTCTGCCTTGTCTGGAGCCTGTAGGCAAAGTCGCTGTCTGCAAATTTTGCCTTTGCATAGTTGTAAACGTGTGCAGATGCGTCCACGTTAAGATCCGCGACCTTTTTCTTTGCGCGGAAGATGAAATGTATTGCCCTTGCAAGCACTTCGCTATCAAAGTCAAGAATGGCCATAGACGCGGACAGCGCCATGACGTTTACCATCCTTGTAAGCTTGCTGAGCGCAGGGTCGTTTGCCTTTTGAGCAAACTCTTGCAAGAGCTGGAAAAACGGCATCTGGAACAGCAGCACTCCGCGCCTCTTTGCGTGTTCCAACGCGTCCTGCACGGAGAGGCCGAGGCCCGCCTTTTCAAGCGACTTTTTTATCCTTCCCGCTGCCTGGTCGTCAACGGTCGGGACTTCTGAAAGAAGAGTTTTTGCAACGTCAGAATCATAGATTATCGCGCCGCCGGGCGTTACGTCTTCAAAATGCCTAAAGACCGTCTCGGCGTCAAACGACACAAGCACGTTTATTTCGTTCAAGTGCGAGCGGATGGGCTCGTCGCTGACCCTGACCGTAAAGTAGCTGTGCTCACCTTTGATGTTGGAGTAATATTCCCTCTTGCCAAATATGTGCAGTCCGCCCGCTGCGCAGGCGCGTGAAAATATGTTTGCCGCAGAATCGACGCCGCTTCCCTGGGCACCTCCGATCACCCAGCTGAGAGAGTTTGTAATCTTTGCCAACGATGCTTTCTTCGCCTGCCCTTCTTTTAATGCTTTATAGCTATCCACCAGTCGCTGCATCATACAGGCAGCATTCGCAAGAATCCTTCTGTCCGCAATAAGGGCAGACGCACATGCAGGCGTCGATATAGTTGCCGCAGTTCTCACAAGTCACTTCTTCGGCGGTTCCTGCCATCTCTGGGTTGGGATTCACGCCGGCAAACTATATACTTTTACCTGACGGTGACGGATTTTGCAAGGTTGCGCGGAAAGTCAGGGTCAGCATTGTGCTGCAGCGCAAGGTAGTAGGAGAACAGTTGCAGTGGAATGATCTCTATCAGCGGGTACAGGAGCTCGTTTTCCATCTTTGGGATCTCTATCATCGCATCGTACACGTCGTTTGGCACGTTTGAAACGCCGATTATCTTGGCGCCCCTTGCCTTTACCTCGTGGGCGCTGGACAGCGTGTCGCTGTATGTTTTGTCGTCGGGGTTGATAACAAATACGACAGCATTCTTGTCCATCAGTGCAAGCGGCCCGTGCTTTAGTTCGCCGGCTGCAATTCCTTCGGCATGGACGTAGGCGAGCTCTTTCATCTTTAGCGCGCCTTCGAGCGCTATCGGGAAATGGATCGACCGGCCAAGGAGGTAAATGTCATTTACCTTTGGCATCGACATGTTCACCAGCCGCTCCATGTTGGCGCTGCCTGCAAGCACCTTGGTTATCATGTCCGACACAAGGTCCCTGTCAAATCCGACCTTGCCTCCGCTTATTTGATCGATTATCGCGTATACAAGCGACAGCTGGCCGGTAAAGCTCTTTGTTGCCGCTACACCTATCTCCGGCCCAGAGTTGATGCCAAGTGAAACATCCGCGGCCCTTGCCAGCGACGAAGTCGGCACGTTGACTATGGAGAGTATCTTTGCTCCTGCGGCTTTTGCGAGCTTGATGGCAGAAAGCACATCTGCCGTTTCGCCACTCTGCGAAATCGCAACGATGACGGTGTCCTTGTCTATAGAGTCCATGTTGTATTTGAACTCGCTTGCCATCACGGGCTCAAAGCGCTTTTTGAGAAAGCGCGTCCCAAGCATTGATGCGATAAGCGAAGTGTGGTAGCTTGTGCCGCTGCCCGTGATTATGACGTTGCCAGCACCTGCAATTGCATCGCAAAACGCCTTTAGCTTGTGCTCCTCCTGGTACGTGGCGGCCTTGATGCTCGTGCGCTGTTCGAATATCTCCTTGATTGTATAATGGGCAAACTCGCCCTTGTTGACATCGGCAAGCTCCCACGCCACCTTGGTGACGCCCCTTGACACCGTTTCGCCGCTGAAATTAAAGATGCCCGAGCCAGACACGTCAATTACAGCAATATCGCGGTTGTCAAGGAACATTGCCTGGTCGGTGTACTGCAGAAATCCAAGCACGTCGCTTGAAGCGTAATAGGCGCTATCTGATACCCCGATCACCAGCGGCTCATCGAGTCTGGCGCAGGCAAGGGTTCCGCTTGCAAACATGGCTACAAAAGCGTACGAGCCTTCGAGGCGCTTCACTGTCTCCAGCATTGCCGTTTTGACATCCTTGCTTGCGTTATAATGATCTTCGAGCAGATGGGCAATTACTTCGGTGTCAGTTTCGCTCTGGAACCGGTGGCCCTTTTGTAAAAGCTCCTGCTTTAGCGGCAGGTAGTTTTCAATGATGCCATTGTGCACCACTGCGATGTCGTTTGTGCAGCAGGGGTGCGGATGAGCATTATAATCGGTGACTCCCCCATGAGTAGCCCACCGCGTATGGCCTATGCCGATAGAGCCCTCCATTTCGGCAAGGTTAAGGGTGCTGTTAACCTGGTTGACCTTGCCGATGCCTTTTCTGACCGAAATCTTGTTAGTGGACAATGTAGCGACCCCGACGCTGTCATAGCCTCTATATTCCATTCTCTTCAGGCTGTCAACCAGCACAGGCGCTACGCTGTTCTTGGCGATGATACCAATAATCGAACACATTTTCATTGAATGACTGGACGGTGAACTTTTATCGATTGAGTAGTTGTACTCTGGCTTCTTCCCACTGAAAAATCAAAGGTCATTTTCTGCACGTTACATCAAGAATAAGATTCTTCGATGAACAAAGTGTAGCGTAACTCCAGAATCTGTTTTTCTTAGATTCAAACCTAAGACGGAACAATCTGATTTTTGCTTCCGGGTTATTACGGCCGAGCATCTGATTATGTCGTATTGTCAAACCATTCTTGGCAGGACGAGGAGCAATGTTCCTCGTGTGGAAGCACGCCAATCACTGACAGTTTCACGGGCGAAGTAGTGTGCAGTTCGTGCGGAGTAGTGCTCAAGGAGAGGGTCGAGACGCTATCACCCGAATGGAGATCGTTTTCCCCTGCAGACGACAGGTCAAGGGGCGGCTTTCCTTCTTCGCTCCTGATACATGACACAGGGCTTTCCACCTACATAGGAAATGCCGTGGTACCTGCGCAGGACGAGCCAGAGCAGCAGCAGGAAAAGAAAGACTCGGTCTACGTGCACAGGGCGTCGCGCCCCATCCCCGTCAACCGCCTGCGCAAGCTCAATGCCATGTCTGTTTCAAGCGCTCCAATCTCTAGGAACCTCAAAAAGGCCACTTGGGAGATCAACCGCGTCTGCGGAGGCCTCGGGCTCGCATGGCAGGTGGCAGAGAGGTCGGCGTATTTTTACAGAAAGGCCCTTCAAAAGAGCCTGATAAAGGGAAGGTCGATTTCCGGCTTTGTGGCAGCGTCAGTCTACCTTGCATGCAAGGAGAGAATGATACCACGCACCATAGACGAGGTCTGCCGTACCACAGGAGTTGACCGGCCGTTTGCGACCCACTGCTACAAGATCCTGATAGGCGAGATGCGCATAGAGCCGCCCATCACAGATCCGTTCAGGAACATAGCCAAGATTTCTGCCAAGGCAGGGATTGAAGAAAGAGTGTCAAGGAGGGCGATGGAGATTCTTTCCTCTGTTTCTAGCCACACTGCGATAACAGGCAAGAACCCACTCGTGCTAGCCGCAGCCGCGTTGTACCTTGCGACGGCAGAAAATGGGCTTGGCATAGCCAAGACAGTCATTGCTGATGCGGCCGAAATCAGCACGATCTCTCTTCGCAAGAGGCTTGCAGACGTTATGCGCGCGCTTGACGATGTCAGCCAGAAATAAACCCGGCACGAGCCAGCAACAATACAGCGAACAGAGTCATGACCGGCAGCAACATCAGGATTTCTGCCCAATCTTTCAATGTCTGCATCATCATGCTGCAGTTGAAGTCCATGCCACTTAACAGCTACCCGACAGGGCAGCCTGCTGATGCCATCAGGCTCCTTCTCATATGGAGCTCAAGCAACCCTCCAAGCGGTCCGTGCTCTAGCATTGCATCTGCGACCTCTTGCTGGTAACCTTTGCACTTTGCAAAGATGTCGGTGCCAAGCCGGTCTGCGACCAGGTTGTCATAATGGGCCAAGACACTCGAGTCTTGCTGCAGGACGACCTGCCTCTCCTGCGAGCCGTCGTCCCAGCTTTTGAAATCATAATATTCGTTGTCCGATGCCGCTATTGAATACTGTCCGAGTGGCAATTGCAAGCTCAACGGCGTAAAGCCCTCTGCCACCGTGTTGTTGTTGTTGCCGCTGCTGACTGTCACATGCATTCCCCTGATGGCGTTGCCTAGATTGTCATGGCTCTCGATTCGCAGGTTCGCAAGCTCGCTCTTGTAGATTGCCACTAGCTCGGCGTTGCCGGCGACAGACACTTTGTGGTAGGGCGACGTTTCGCCATCCTGCCATTTTGAAAATGTAAAGCTCTGATAGTTTCCTGCACCGACTTCGTAATCACCTTCTGTCAGCAGGAACCTGGTAGGGCTAAAGCCGGTTATCACCGTCCTGTCATTTTTTTTCACTTCTATCCACAGCCCCCTTATCTCCGTGCCTCCAGAGTCGACTGTTTTCACGTTCAGCTCGTGCAGCGTGGTGCCAGTTGATGCATAGTCTTCAATGGCCTTGTGGTATTCTTCGAACCATGGGGCAAGAGTAGTATAGGTATTGGTAGAAAAGTGGTAGCCGATGTTCCCCTGCCATGCCTCTATCGTGTCCCGCGGAGCAGACTCTCCATCCACCCTGTATCCCATCACGTTTGTAATGTCGTTGCTTGAAATTCCCATAAAGCGCGTCGCGGGATATTTCGAGAACCAGTCGATGTGTGATGCAAGGCGCCACTGGTGCTCAAATGAGACAATGTCGCTCACTGCCATGACCTTTTCGCTGACCAGTATGCTGCCGGGGTTGGCGATAACTATCCTTTCGCTGCCAAGCGACTTGACGTAGTCATAGATCTCTTTGTAATGGTTAACCTGCCTGTCAGAATGGAGCATGGCTACTTCGTCGAGAAACACGCCGTCTGTGCCAGCGTCAAGGCCCGTCTTGATCTCTTTTAGCACTTCGTCAAGGTCCCTATTGGCATTGCCTGTAGCCACGTATATGAGCACCTTTACGCCGGCATCGTGGAACCTGTCAATGACTTCGGAGGACAGGTTGACCTTCCCACTCGACGTATGGTAGGGGCTGATGACAAACTCGGGCTTGGCAGAGATTATCCTTTCTAATTCCGGTCCCAAGTTGCCCCGGCCATCAGAGTACCATCCGTAATAGATGACGAACTTGCGGTATGTGGTCGTCGACACCTGTTCAGGCGCGGCGGCAAGCACCGTAGATGATGAAAGAAACGATAGGAAGATCATTGCCAGGAATCCCTTTAGTTTCAACTACCGGTAGCTTCAACTTTTGAGCGTATTTAAGACGGAAGAAACTCTGTTGCAGAAAATTGTCATCATGACATGCTTTTATTCTGAGGCTGCCCAATTATTACAGCATTGAAGGTCTTTAGCTTCAGGTGTCCTGCGTGCGGCTACCATTCAAGGCATTCGCTTGGAACGCCGGACATGGACCAGACGCTGACAGATGTCAATACCGAGTTTGCCCAGTACAAGCTGTTTGTGTGCAAGATAGAGAAAAAATTTGTGCATCTGGACGTGTTGGACTCGCATTTTGACAACAAGTGCCCGGCAGACTCGAGCGAGCTTGAGCAAGTCGACCCAGAGAAGGCGTTCTGCCCCGTATGCGGCAGAGAGTTAGAAATCGAAGATGCCAAGCCTCTTGCCACAGCTGACAGCACTGCGGAATAAGGTATTAAATATCCAATCCTTGCTAGAATCTTCAGGCAATGGCACTAAATCTCGCTCAAAAGATAATATCGGCACATCTGGTTGACGGCAAGATGGAGCCGGGACAGGAAATCGGCTTGAAGGTCGACCGCGTACTCATGCAAGATGCCACCGGCACGATGGCATGCTTGCAATTTGAAGCCATGGGGATACCGCGCGTCAAGGTAGAGCATGCGGCGATATATGTCGATCACAACATTTTGCAGACAGGCTTTGAGAACGGCGACGATCATCGGTTCCTGCAGACATTTGCGGCAAAGTACGGCATACACTACAGCAAGCCGGGCAACGGCATATGCCACCAAGTAAACCTAGAGCGCTTTTCCATCCCCGGCAAGCTCCTGATAGGTTCTGACAGCCACACGCCGACGGCGGGCGGCGCTGGCATGATGGCGATAGGGGTTGGTGGCCTTGATGTCGCAGTCGCGATGGCGGGCGCCCCATTCTACACCAAGATGCCCAAGATAGTAGGAGTAAAGTTGACGGGCAAGCTCAGACCGTGGGTAACTGCCAAAGATGTCATCCTAGAGATGCTCCGCAGGCTCACAGTCAAGGGAGGTGTCGGCAAGATCTTTGAATATTATGGTGAAGGTATCAAGAGCCTCGGCGTGCCGCAGAGGGGCACCATATGCAACATGGGAGCAGAGCTTGGTGCCACGACTTCGCTGTTTGAATCTGACGAGATCACGCAGGACTACATGTCACGCCAGAACAGGCCGCAGGACTACAAGCGCATCGCTGCCGACCCAGGCTGCTCGTACGACGAAAACATGGAGATCAACCTTTCCGAACTTGAGCCCATGATCGCACTTCCAGGCTCTCCAGACGCGGTGCACAAGGTTCGCGACGTGCAGGGTCAGGATGTGCACCAAGTGCTTATCGGCTCATGTACGAATTCAAGCTATGTCGAGATGATGACCGTGGCGCACGTGCTCAAGGGCAAAAAAGTGCACCCAGACGTCACGATGGCAATAAACCCCGGCTCAAAGCAGGTGCTAGAGACGGTGGCCCGCGATGGCTCCATCTACAACATCATTGCATCCGGAGCGCGACTGTTAGAGAGTGGCTGTCAGGGCTGCATCGGCATGGGCTCTGCACCGGGAACCGACTGGGTTTCGATCAGGTCGTTCAACCGCAACTGGCCGGGAAGGAGCGGCACAAAGGACGACAAGGTCTTTTTGACGTCGCCCGAAGTTTGCGTAGCCTGCGCAGTCACAGGCAAGATAACCGATCCCCGCGACCTGGGCGAATACCCAAACATCCCATGGCCCGACAAGTTTGTGATTGACGATTCAGGCATAGTAGCTCCAGCCGCACCGCAGCATGCCGACACTGTCGAAATTTCAAGGGGACCCAACATCCGGCCGCTTCCACTGCGCCAGCCCATGGAGGCCGCGTTGCAGGGCGAAGTACTCATCAGGGTCGGAGACAACATCAGCACTGACGCTATAATGCCGGCTGGCGCCAAGATCCTGCCCTTGAGAAGCAATGTGCCGGCGATAAGCGAGTATGTGTTCTACTGGCTCGATCCGGACTTTGCGAAAAGGGCGAAGGAAAAACATGGAGGCTTTATCGTGGGCGGCGAAAACTATGGCCAGGGCTCGAGCAGGGAGCACGCTGCGCTTGCGCCGATGTACCTTGGCGTCAAGGGCGTAATCGCAAAGTCGTTTGCAAGGATACACAGGGCGAACCTGATCAACTTTGGCATAATTCCATTCGAGTTCCAGAACCCGTCGGACTTTGACCTGTTTGCGCAGGGAACGCCAGTGACAATAGAAAACGTAGTCGAGAACCTAAAGCAGGGAAGCAAGACCATGGAAGCGACCGCCAGCAATAGCAAGGTAATGCTCAATGTCGACCTGACCCCAAGGCAGAGGGACGTGCTTGTGGCCGGAGGCCTGCTCAACTACATAAGATCAACCCAAAACCGATCCTGATGGTCAACAAATTCATCATAATAATCGCAGGCATTGTTGTGGTCATGGCTGCGCTCATAGCCATGCCAAGGATCGGCAGCCAGGCAGACATCCA
>JBDZWB010000006.1:0-18104 GCA_040255975.1 Nitrosopumilales archaeon | reverse complement strand
ATCTGCATTAATAATGTTAATGCAGATCCATTATATGGTAGACAGCAATTTGGAAAATTGTAGATGTGATTCATTCGCAGACGAAATCTGTGAGTGCGGATACTGCTGTATGGATGGATAAAAGCGACAGCCCGATATGAAATTGTTGTTTCATATTGGCCGTTTCTTATTTTCCTGCCTTAACTCAGGTGCTTAACCCTGAACAGAATAAGGCATTTGATAAGGCTAGCAAAAAGGCTGTTGTTGGAGCAATGATAGATGCTATGAATAAATATTTTGGACCGGATACTGCGAAACTAGTTCAAAAAACATTCAAACTTGTATCCAAGATGGATGAAGATAAAATTAGAGAGAGAAGTCGGAACTGTTTGAAGAAAAGCTGGAAAAATTATTGGGCGATAAGACCGTCAGGATCATCACAAATCACGCTTCCAAAATCCTAGGAAAGTAGCACGATCTTGATTTTCCATCTACAATCCATAAATAAATTATTTGGATTGATCTATCATGTCCCAAGCTTTGTGGGAAAGTAAGGATCGGTTGGCGACTTGTTCCTGCCCAGCTTGCAATCATCATTATACACAAAGATGCATTGAAGAAAGGTGTAATTGTTGTTCTGTTGAACATGCCTTTCTTTTGACAAACAAGAGTTTTGAAGAAGTGGTGCTCTGAGAGGAAGTATTTTTTGCGAGATAATTGAAGGATCAAAATGGTATTTCGATTTTGACTAATGATTAGGCTCTCATGAACAAGATGTTATAGTAATGTGCATGCTCTCTGTTGAATCTTGTTACCTTGGATTGTAATAATTGTAGTATCCTCCCATGTCTTATAATATGTTGTGCATCAAAGCCCATGTTTGGACTCATTGGAATTGAATCAGCAGCGATGCTGCTATTTGTAACGATGCAGCAAGCAGGCGCGCAATCTTTGCTAGAGCCTCTAACAAACTCACTCACTGAATTTGGTCAGACTATAGCAGATGCGGCCCCCAAGATCATTGCGGCGCTAATCCTATTAGGGATTGGCCTTTTAGTAGGCAGAATCATAGGCTGGGTAGTGAAAAAAGTCGCAGAGAAGATGAAGGCAGACGAATACTGGGGTAGGACTGGAATCGGCCAATCTACAGCAAGAACAGGCTGGACTCTTTCCAAGATAATCTCTACAGCCAGCAAATGGTTTGTTTATCTGTTCTTCATATCGGCAGCGGTAAACGTGCTCGAATTCCAGCAGCTATCGCAGGCGATCAATGCAGTATGGCTTTGGATACCAAACGTCATAGCGTTCATTGCAGTGCTGGCTATAGGGGCGATCATTGCAGACTTTGTAGGTAGATGGATGCAGCGCGAGCTTCCCGCCAGGGGCGTAGTCGGTGGTAGAGCTATTGGCTTGGCAGCTACCGGCATCCTCTATGCCATAGTATTTGTGGTAGCTACTACCCAGCTGCAGATAGGCGAAGTCATACTCAATTCTGTGATATCTGCGCTTGTCTGGGGCATAGCTGCAGCAATTGCAATTGGTGTTGGCGTAGGGCTTGCATATGGCCTAAGAGAAGCGTTCCCTGCGATGATAAAAGGAAGCACGCAAGTGCAGCCTGCTCTGCGGCAGGGCCAGAGGGTTACCATGGATGGAAGGACAGGAGTGATACAACAAGCAGGATCATTTAGCATAATACTGAGAGATGATCAGGGCAAAACCATAGTAATTCCTACAAAAAACATAATCGACAAAGAAATAGTAATAGAATCAGGTCCCAAGCCAGAGACGCAGGAAAGCATGGCAGAGGAAAGAAAGGCGATGGAAGGAAGCGAGGCGTATCGCACCAGCGAGGCAGCATGATTTGGGCAAAGCCCAGCCTCTTTTTCTTTAACCGATTTTTTCTTGATGAACAAGAAGCAAGCCGATTACTTGCCAAAATATTTCAGAATCTTTTCTGGAATAAATGGGCTCTAAAAGCATTAAGAAGTTTACTAGCCAGTACAGAATCATGTCATATGGAAGACGCTATGGAGGTGGAGGCGGCTATGGTGGCCAACGCAATTTTGGAGGCCCCAAGCCGGTTGAAACTGGAAAGGAATACGACGTGCAGATAACAGAGATTAGTAGGCAAGGAGACGGGATAGCCCGTGTTCAGGGCTTTGTCATTTTTGTCAAGGGCGCCAAGGTAGGACAGAAACCCAAAGTGAAGATAACAAATGTGGGTGCCAGGTTCGCAACTGCAGAAATTGTAACTGGCGGTAATGAGCAAAAGGATGTGGCGCCGCAAAGGGTCGAAGAAGAAAAGCCAGAGCTCCAAGACTATAAAAGTACAGAGACACCTCCAGATGCAGGATCAGAAAAGCCGTCTACTGCCGGACAACCTTAAAGGGCAAGAATGCTATAACTTATCAAGTGAAGCAACGCTCTGCCCGACTGCAAAGAGTAGCATTGATTTGTCCGCGATGCGGTCACAAGAAATCTGTGACTGCCATCCAGATCGAACATCTGATACTCTGCCCAAAATGCGGAGCCGGAATGAGAGAACGTCAAAGCTGAACCTGTTGGCCAATCTCTATAAAGTACACATCTAGATCTTTAGATGATGGCAAACGAATTTGTCTCGGCGCTCAGTTTCATAATTGGTCTTGCTATCTCTACAATCATAATCTGGATTGTAACAAAGCTGTTCGGCCAAAAGGAAGGGATTGGAAGAGCGTTTCTAACAGCCGTTATTGGCGCAGTGGTATATTCAGTTTTTTATTTCCTGCTTGGGAATGGGTGGTTGGCGGCAATAATAGGCGGCATCGTCTGGCTGCTAGCACTCAGAGGACTGTATGATATCGGATGGCTCAGAGCTTTTGTTATTGCCATCATAATCTGGATTGCAGCGACCATAGTTGGCTTACTGTTGCCAACAGCCCCAGGACCTTTGTAACAGAGGATTCTAATCCTCGGTCCTAGGAAACCATGCTTTGAACCATAACCTAGCTATATCTGTCGAGTTTTTTAGAAATTGATTGTAAAGCTCTACTCCAGCGGTTGCCATTTCAACATACTGGCGCACCATTGCCTCAGTCCAGTCTGGAATTTCATTATAACCCTGGCTTTCGTGTTCAATCACCCTTATTTCTTGCACATTTCCCCCTCCAGTGTCAAAGAATGTCTCTTCATGTATTTCACGTATGGTTCTTGCTCTCTCTTCTGTCGTTATCGGGTTTATTTTTACGTCAGAGGGTTTCGGTGAATCTTTTTCAGTTATTACCTCATTCAATATTTTTCTAGGATTTAGCGGCTCTTTCTTTTGGACATCTACCATGACCTGTTTATCGATTGACTGGTCTGATGCTACTTTTGTCATGTCATTCATGGCGTTATATCTTGAAGAATCAAAGACTTCCGTGGAGGATTGATTTTTTGGATCTTGTCTATCTAGGTTATCCACTTTACCCTTCCCTGTTCGGTTCATCCTATGCAATTTTCGCCTCTTGTGCCTTGATGGCATGGCATTCTGCTGCAATGCAGCATGATGCAGGTTAAACGTTTCGACATAATTTTCTAAAACTGCTTTCTGATTTTGATCTTGAGTGAAAAAAGAATGGACTATGGTCTTGCCTCAAAGACCAAGTTGAACGGAGTCTGCGTTGCCCGGCGGAATTTTGAAAACCCAGCTGCGGTGACAATATCTCGGATTCTCGCTTCTCCTGCCTGCGCTCCAAGAGCTGGACCATTTTCATTCAAAGATGCCGGAACGCATACCACAGTAGAAACAGAATATGACAGTCTTCCCAAAGGATTGAGATTATCCTCAACCCTATCATTGGCGAAAGGCTCTATTATCATCCATGTACCATTTTTCTTTTTTAGAGTCTGCAGCACGTGTTTGGCAGCCCCCGCTGGATTGCCCATATCGTGGAAGCAATCAAAGAATGTGATGAGATCGTAGTCGTCGCCCGGATAGTCTGTTGAGCCAGCTACTTCAAACGTCACATTCTTCAAGCCTTCCTTTTCCGCTTGCTTGCGTGCCCACTCTATTGAAGGCTTGTGAAAGTCAAACCCTATGATCTTTGAATTGGGATACGCTCTTGCCATCAGAATCGTCGATACGCCATGGCCGCAGCCCACGTCTGCCACTTTTGCTCCGTTCTTGAGCTTGGATTCTACTCCCTCTAGAGCTGGAATCCAGTTTGCAATCAGGTTGCCGACATAGTTTGGCTTGAAGAATCTTTCTGTGCCTTCGAAAAGATGGTGATGATGGTCTCCCCATCCTAGTCCTTTTCCCGTCTTGAATGCTGCAATGATCTTTTCCTCATCTTTGAACAGGCCCGCCATTATCTGATAGCCACCGGCAATGTATGCTGGGCTGTTCTCATTTGTCAAAGCTAATGCCTGCTCTTCAGGCAGAGTATACGTGCCATTCGAGGGGTTGTATGTAACAATGCCCCCTGCAGCTTGGGCAGCAAGCCATTCTCTCAGTATCCTAGGATGTGTGCCAGTTTTCCTTGCCAATTCTTCAGGGGTCATCGGGCCTGCTCCTGCCATGGCTTTGAATAGGCCTAGTCTGTCGCCGGCAAAAGTTAGCAGCGCACCCATTGCTGCGCCCCACTCACCTACAGATTTTTCAATAAATTTGTGCAACTTTGTTTCATCAACTACCATTTATGCAAACCTCCCGTTCATGCGAGAAGAAATTCTCGTTAATTATTTAACTGATTTTCCAGATCTATTCCGGATGTCCTATGCACATTTTTCGATTGTCGACATAGACAGCAAAAATGGATGTCCGATGCAGGCATTGGCAGGTGCAGCATCTGGATAGATTTCATCAGATCCTGAAGCAGAACGCTTATCTCGTAGGCAATTGTTGCCTGTCTTGTTGCCCAAATTCTTGACTGGCGTCAACAACGGCTGGTTCGCCGGCGATTATGCCAAAGACCTTGGCCGGAACCAATTCTCAGGAGCCGAGCTTTGGCACTGGCCACACAACGATCCGGTGCCAATCGATCTTGCCATGCCTGATCCTAACCCGCCGACTCCGCTCCTAACAGCTCAGCCGCAACTCGTCAATCAATACTTCCAACAGATCCAAGGGATCGACATTGTCAGGATATGGGTTTTTGAAAGACTCGAAGGAATACGGTTTGACGCACAAAAAAAGATCATCGGAATCGATGGAGAGCTTTTGACCAACCTTATAGCCATTCTTGATGCTGCCAGTGCTCACAATGTGAAGGTCTATCTCTGCCTTTTTGATTCATGGGTTGTCAAAAACCAACCACCACAGGGCCTGCCTCAGCATAGGCTTGACAACTACCAGTCTTGGAACATGGCAGTAAGAAACATCATGAAAGACATTGTAGATAACCCGCATGACTTTACAACCAACGTTTTGACACCACTGGTTGACGCAATAGCTAATCATCCATCAGTCTATGCCATAGATGTCATGAATGAGCCGGAAGGTATGACCCAAGACACGCCTGTTGTGTCTAACTCCTCTATGCGCAACTACATCAGTCAGTGCTGCTCAGTGATAAAACCTCGGCTAAAGGCCAGCGTTGGCTGCATGCGCAGTAGTACTGCAAAAAGCTACGCGAATCTGCCAATAGACTTTTGCGACTTTCATTCTTACAACGAATCTGCAAACATTGATCCGTACTTGCCCAGCAGCTTTGAAAACAAACCTTGTATAATAGGAGAATGTGGCTATCCTGTAAATGACGCAAATGCAGCTGCAAGAGCAGTCCACGAGGTGCAGACTGCAAAAGACTTTGTCGACAGGACCCTAAACAAGGGATATTCTGCATGCCTTGTATGGCATGAAAATTTTGCGAACCAATCCAACAAAACGGCGATAGAACAATGGTTGAAGCAATTCTCTAGTCAAAACAGTCAGGTGGCGCCGCCCCCGCCTCCTTCCTTGTTTGCAATGTTCTTAGACTGGCTGATTAAGTTATTCGGCGGCTGATTACATCTTATTATCCGATAATAGCGATCTATCTTTCCATCAGCTGCTTTTGCGAAGTCTTTTTGCAAAATTCATTTTTATCACGGTAACGATCTGATTCTTGACATATTCGCGTGTAAGTGAATCCAAGCTGGTTGTGTGGCCTCTGGTTAACCCTGGGCGGCCCGGCATTCCGTCTGTGACTTCTATGCCGATGGCAAAGATGTCCGGCTCGGCTATGAAGGCAATGGTAGGAAATTCATGCTCTTGGGCTGGCGCATCGGCCGTGGTTTTTGGATAGATTTCCATCGTGATGGTTGGATTATCATAATGTATGCCAGTCTCGTCTTTGATCTGATAGGAATGACCCCTCTTTTCCAGATATTTGCCGATTTGCTCCATTATCGGTTTGATTACTTCTACATTTATCCGTTCGAATTTTGCCAAGAATTCTTGTTCTTGCTCCTCGCTGACTGCTTCTTGTTTCGGTTCATTCTTTTCATACAAATCCAAAATTGCATCAAGCTCATTTGCCAAGCCATCGTCATCGCTGACCATAGGTTTCTTAGAGCACAACTGTATTTATAATTCTAATATGTTGACGGATTCTCGGTTTCTCAATGTGATTGTGATCGCAAGGAATTTTCAGAGAATTTATTTCCCGATCCACGAACAGAAGCTCAAGATCAAACATTGCCAAGAAAGATTCATACATATTAGTTAAATCGAATCGAGTATCTTATGAGATAGTTGTTGTCGTTATCTATGATGGCATTGCTAATGATTTTTTCTTTACTCTCAAACACATCTGCTGTGCTTGCTACAAGCATTGAAGACGAATGTGCGCAGTTCAGTGACCTAAGCGCACCAATAGCAAAAGACATTGATGGTGACGAGATAACATCAGCGAATGTTAGCCAACTGGTAATAATATTCAGCACCTTCTCAAATCCTTGCTACTTTGATCAGCAGATTGTTATTGCAACAGAAGTGCGAGATCAAGATGGAGCTACAGTGTTTTTCCACTATGCCCCAGTAAGAGCTGGCTCATTTAATAGCTCTGAGATAGGCGCATTGTGGACTCCTAAAAATGAAGGCAGATACGAACTGAGATCATTTGCGTTTTCTAATTCTAGCACATCACAGATATTGACTGAACTTCAAACACGTGAGCTAGTAGTTGTTGATTATGATCTAGTTGAAGCAGGTCTTCCAGAACAGCCGCGCGCTAGAATATTTAGTACCTGACAACGATATCAAAAAATTGATTGTGGGAGCCCTCTAGTCATGGCTGAAGTTCAGCTCTTGGGCTGCCCCTCTTTGAGCCGAAAAGGTAGCTACCTCGCTTGTTCCGTCAGGGTACGCTACATACACAATGTATTCGCCTGGTGGCAGGTCAAAGTAATACTGTCCGTTGACGGAGACGAACGCGCTAGCCGCAAAGTCTGTTCCCTGCTGTACTGCCAACACCGTAGACCCAATTGCCGGCAAACCATCTGGCCCTCCGATATAACCATGCAGCGCTGCTGGTTCTGTCCCTGCAGATATCGCTCCTCCAACATTGGCGTTGGGCAGTATCCCACCACTTATGATGAAGCCGGCAAGAGCTATTGCTCCGATGATTCCTGCAGCAGCGTACGCCGCCATTCGATAATCGTTCTTGTCTACTTTTGCAACCTCGTTTACACGAGCTTGTCTTACACCAACCGATCGTTCAGCCCATGATGGTGAATGCCACTTTTCATGTGTACCATGCTCGTGGGACGGCGCCCAGTTTCCAAAGTCGCCACTGTATTCTCCAGTAACCTCGATCACTTCTTTTCTCTCAGATATCCTCTTGAGAATGTCCAGAGTTAGCCTGTGGTGAGCAGCGACATGAGTTCCGTTGTCGTATATCGCAGGGGCGACACCAGTTTCCTGTATCACGATTTCTCTTAGTTGCTGGCTGTCTACCCCAGGTTCCAAAAATACCTCTACCATATACATCGGAGCGACTCCGGGATTTTCCATCTGGCGAAGTAGGAGGTCGTCAAGCAAAGCAGGATCGACCTTGGGCAGATGCTGCCTGTATTTCTTTTGTAGCTCTTCGAATTTTCCTTGAAGTTCAGTTGTCAATTCTGACATGGTTATACTATATGGACGGTCTTCTGATATCCTTAGTTCAACACAATCACAAAACTTTAACAACTTTTGTTAAACTTCCTAATTTCAGTAATATTCTTAATTATCGCTCCTACATACATTTGATGTGGAAGAGGGATTTGCAATAGAAGGCTCTGAAAATGTGTTGGCATCGGAGCTATTCATGGAGTTGGCCAGTGAACTGAGATGCTCGATACTGATGTCAGTGAGCAAAAAGCCGGCAAAGCTGAGCTCGCTGGCAAGAGAATTTGATACGACTGTTCAGGATGTCCACCGGAATGTCAACCGGTTGATGGAGGCAGGGTTGGTAAGAAAGGAGGATGGTGCTCTGTATGCTACAGAATATGGCAAGCTTTTGACGAAACAGATCTCTTACTTTATTTTCATGAAAAAGCACAGCAAGTTCTTTGAAGACCACACCTTTGACGGGATGCCTGAGAAATTCGTGCAGAGGATTGGATCTCTTCAGAATTGTGAGCTTGTGCAAAGCGTGGCTGCTGTATTAGAGAAGCTGAAAAAGCTAGAATTGGGAACAAAAAAAGAGCTAAAGATAATGGCTTCTCAAGCTTGGGCCGAAGAAGGCCGGATCATAATTGAAATCTCGATGCGCGGCGCGCAGGTGACTGCTATTGTCGGACGGAATACCATCTTTCCAAAGGAAGTTGTAGAATCTATTGTAAGTGCAATAGAAAAGATGCCCAAAGATCAAAATGCTATTCAGACGAAAATGGTAGAAAAGGTTGTAGTTGCGCTGTACATATCAGAAAAACAGGCTGCAGTCATGTTTCCAAATGCGCGTGGAGAGATTGACATGAGCTCCGTTTTCATCGGAAGCGACCCTGCGTTCCATGAATGGTGCAGTGACTTGTTCGATTATTATTGGACCCGAGCTGGTTATTTTGATATAAAAAAGACCAGGGTAGTATGATTAGGTAAAGCTTGCTGAAATCCATTTGAAGTCAATAAGATTTGTTGCAATAGCATGGATCGCTGATAATCAATCTGGAACTCATATATCGGCGCTTGTCGATAGGTTTTGCTTACCCTTCTAGAAGGGCATCCTGAAAGCACACCTAGCCCGGAAGGAACAGGTGTTTTCTTCATCATTCATGTTGTGCCCGCCTTCCGGGCATCCTCTCTGGGAAAGTCAGGATGTAGCCTGCATCATGTTAGTAGGTGTTTTTATCAACGGAATTATTTTCTTTAGGATTAGCTGATCGTGATTGCTTTCAATATCAAATGAGATCATTAGTATCTCGTCTTGGCTATCCTCGTCCATTGGAATGGTTACTCGTTTCACCTTCTCATACATTGTGAAAGCATAGACAGTTTTGCCGAGCTTGTCTTCCAAAGTCCTTCTTGTGCTCATTCTGATTGCCGACTGCATAATAGATCTTTCTGAATTTCTTGTATCCAATAAAGGCTGCAGTCCTTCCCTATACTGATATGCAATAATCTTGCCAAAACGATCTGCCACTCCCGCAAAGCGGATCGTTTTGTCTAGGGCAAGTATTTGTTTGCAAAGCATTCCGTAAAGAGACGACACTTCTATGTTTATGAACATTCTTCTATAATACTCTTATTATAATTTCTAACAACTTTTGTCAATCTTCTTCTTAAAGTTAGATATCCGCTATAAGGTCAGTTGTGCAATAGACAGCGTGTCTGAAGAAAAGAAGGTAGTTAAAGTAGTCAGAGACGGTTCAACGGCAACTTACAAAGAAACAGAGGTAAAAGGTTCCACTCACATAATGACAAACGACGATGAGGATTTAAAGATCAAGGCATTGCGTGCTGGAGATGCGGTAACCGACCTTGTCGATTCCACACTTGACAAGGCTGCAGATGCAATAAAAACCAAGGCTAATGAGCTCATAAAATCTGGAGCTTTAGAACCGGGTTATGTGGCAGCAAAAAAAGATTCGGAAGATATTGGCCGCCTAGGTTCATTGGTTACGGATCTTGCTGCGACATTTGAAGACACCATGACAGTCATTCGAGAACATCCTTATGAGGAGCAAGTCAAATTGCTTACAGGCTACAAGAAACTCATTGAAGAACAGATCAGCGTGATAGATTCGCAAATCCACTTTGTCAAGCGGGTACATTAGTTACGACCTGTACTTGGAATACAGCCATATGCCGCCCCCGACTACCACGATCAATATGATTATGACCGCGATGATCGGGGCAAGTAGCTGGATGAGAAAACCGGCTATGGCAAAGAATATCACCAATACAACAATTGCAATAGCAATAGCAGCCACGGCGCCTAGTACCATGCATTAGCTGCTGCACGCCACCCTATTATCGACTTTAAGACAAACTACGAGAAATATCTATAATATTGGTTTGTATACTGGCGCAAGCTGCATCAATTATTTGAATCACTTTGTAAATTTTACACCAACCGTTAATACGCTTACAGGACACAATTTAACCACATCTAAATTTGATCCTCAAAAAGACGTGTCCAAAGTGTGAGCGTGATCTTGGTCCTGAAAATTTTATCCATGAGGTAGTTGTAAGTGGTGTGTCTACATCTAATAGCGTCATTGTTGTCTGCCAATGCGGCTACTTGAAAGAGGTCTAGGTCTAGCTATACATCATTGGGGTTCGTAGTTGGCACTTTGCGGTCTTTTAGATATCTCAAGAAAGCTTCTTGATCATCCTGTTGCACATTAAAATAATGCCTCATTTTTTCAATGGTCGCGTCGTCAAAAATGTGATAGTATGATTTCTTTATCTCCTGATCATGCTTGTCAGAGTCAAAGGCTTCTCCGGCTGTAGTTTCAGCTGTCATATAAAAAATATGACACAATCAAACATAAAGATATGCTTAAAGCGATGGTTCTTCTAGAGCGCCACTTCAAAACCAATTAAAGCAACGCGTGAATATTTTTGTCATGTCAGTTTCAGCTTGGGCTCGCAATTCTGCCACATGCCAAACATGCGGACAATCATTCTATTCAGACCACGAGTTGGCAGACCATACCAGAGAACACGACGATGCTTAGCTTGTAAAGGAAAATTATATTGACCTCTTGAAGATTTCCTCTACTAACTAGCATAGAACAATGGCTATTTAGACATCCATCCAGACTGTTAAATAATTCATTTTCACGTTGGTTGCATGAAAGTATACGCCTTGTTGCTTGCGACTATCTTGTGCTTTGGTCTCGCAAGCACAATTGTTGCTAATTCCGCTTTTGCGCAGTTAATCGAACTGCCGCCTCTATTTTCACCACCTGACGACTCCATTCCGGATGACGGTAATGGAATAGGACCCGCTCCAGATGGCAACAGTACAGAACAGACACCAAACAACTTTACTTCTTCTTCGCCTCTTGAACCGCCAGTGGAGCGGCCTGCAGAAAACCAGTCGGCAGAGCGGCCTTTCATCCATTCAGGGAGAATAGTGAGCACAAACCCCTGCCTAGAATATGATGAAGAATCTCATAGGGTTCATGTTGTTTGTGACGCGGACATTTACGAGCTGTTCTCTGGACTGCGGGACGATTCGATCACGCAGCAGCTCGGCTCAGGCCAGATGCTGATCAATGCCAACATCACCGTGGACGACGGTGCCATCTTTAGCATCAATTCCGACAAAGGCATCAATCATATCAAAATAGCTAACAGCAACGGAATCACTGTCCTAGGATCGATCCACATCGATGACATCAGCATTACCTCATGGGATACTGCAAGAAACTCTGTAATAGAGCAGGATGAAACAGGCACTTTGCAGAGGGCATATCTTTTTCTAAGCTCAAGCGAAGACAGCCACATCTATAATTCTGAATTAGGTTACATGGGCTATAATGGAACAGGCTACAGGGGCGTTGACCTCATGCACGGCTCACACAACTTTGCGATCGTCAACAGTAGCTTTCACCACATGTGGTATGCCTTTTATTCAAACGCAGCATACAATATCACCATAGATTCGTCAGAGTATCATGACAATCACCTCTACGCCGTGGACCCGCACACCGGCACCTACAATATGACAATCAGCAACAACATTCTATACAACAACCCCATTGGCTTGGTCTGCTCGCTTGATTGCTATGATATTGTCTTTGAAAGAAACACGATATACAACAATTCTGGAGCAGGGATATTCTTCTCAAGAAACACCTATGATTCGATTGCACGTAACAACATCATCTATGACCAGCCAATTGGTATCGCCTTTTCCGAGTCTCCCAACAACGAAGTCTATGGCAACAACATCATGTCTGTAGGAAGGGGCATCTTTTTGAACAATCCGGAAATTCTTGACGATGGTGACACTACTGGCAACAGTATATACAACAACACGATTAGCAATTCTGCAGTGGGAATTGCAGCGCTCCGTACTGCGGGAAACATAGCATCTAACAATCTGTTTCAAAACATTACCATGTCCCACTACCGCCTTGATGCCAATTCCGCATTGACCATAGACGATCAGACATTTGACAATGCTACGATAGAAGGCAGGGCCGGATCAAATATTGCAATATTTGCAAACTCTAGCATCATCATGATTGACACGAGTATGTATGACGCGTCCATTCAGCATGCAGTCTCACTTTCCAACCAGACAATAATGGTAACCTCTGTCCCTAAGGAATAAGCAGGATTCCAATGATAGATCTGCTAATCGCCATGGCCATCTTTGAATGGATTGCATGCATTGCGACTCCATGCGATGCCAGCGTCGATGCCTTTGGGATTGACAAGGTTTACCCAACAAAGCCAGAAGGAAGGGAGTGGTTCTTGGACATGGACGATCCGACGGCTGATGGCATCTTTGATCCAAGGACGGTCATCACCAAAAACTCCGACGGCTCTTGGCGTGTCAGCGGGGCCGACAACGGCAAGTTCCAAGTAAGGATGAACGTCAATACTCCTGCAGGCTCGGATGAGTGGAAAAACGTCGAGATCACCGGATATGCGCGAGTTGTTAGTTCGTTGCCGCCATACTATGATCATAACTCGCTGGTCTGGTACGCCAGAGGAGGTCTCCATACAATTCATGCGCCATGTGAAGGTACTTCTCTCAAAGGCAGACTGCATGTAGGCGGATATGCCGATTGGCTCAAAGAAATATGGCACGCTGGCGGTTACACAGGCCCCCTTGAGCGGACCAACGCCACTGATTCCATAATGCACAGATGGGTCGGGTGGAAGGTGGCAATCTACAACATCAATAACGATACGGCAGTGAGAATGGAGTCGTACATAGATGCTTTTGCAAACAACACTTGGACAAAGGTTTCTGAACTGACTGACGAGGGCGGTTGGTATGCGTCTAGTCCCGATTCTACATTCAACAGCGTAAAATGTGGCAAGCCAAAGAACTATGTCATCACAAATTCTGGGCCGATTGTGACATTCAGGTCTGACATGATGATATGGGATTTCAAGGATCTTAGCGTGAGAGAGATCGCGCCATAGTTCTTTTGCAATACTATTGCAGGATCAGTCGTTATTTTTCCTTCATTGGAACCATGCATGATGAACAATAGAATACATGCTTAACTTTTCTCTTAGGAACAGAATGTCCTTGCATTTTGGGCAGATCAGTTTCGCATCTTCAAAGCAAACCCTTGTGCCTGAGTCTGTTTCATTATCCTATTCAAAAGGACCATCCGTGATAAGGTTTGAATGTCATTCCAATTTACTACAAGCAATACTTGCTCCAAACGTAGCAGTATGCGACAGAGTCGCATTACTAGTTAGATTCCATTATTACTTGTATAGTCCTACTCTGGAACTAAAAGATCTCTTCATCCTTTCTAGTGCCGCCAAGACCCGTCTTTATGCTAGCTGCACATTCCAGACAGGCACTCTTTGAAAATGGAAAGTCCTTTGTACATTTCCTGCAGACCGGCTTCTTGCATTCAGGACATTCCATTGTAGCAGTACGAGTGTTGCAAATGTAGCAGAGCGTCATGGAAGAATAATGCATCAGGTAACGTAAAAGTTTTAGCTAGCATAGTCTGCATTCTGCGAATGGTACAGTTTGAGTTTTGGAATTAATTTGTTCACGAGAAGCGAATCAACATCCTTTGTCTCAACATCGCAACTTAATAACATCAGATGACCGTCTGTGAGAGGAATGGCTACCCTGATAAGGCGGTCATAGCGGGTGACTGAATACAATGCTCTACCTAACTTTTTGTCCCATGTATTTCTGGTCGACTGGCGGATCGTGGCCTGAAGCGCGTACCTCTGGCTTTCTTCATAAGTCATTATAGGTTCCAAGCGCGGCCTGTACTTTTGAGTGACAATGTGGCCGAGCCTGTCGACAACTGCGGCATACCGTATCGATCTATCTAGAAAAAGCACTATCTCAGGTAGTTCAGCATAGTAGTTGCTGGCCGTACCTAACAATGCCCGGCATAAGATATAAGCAGCATAAGCTGATTGTTATCAGCTTTAGCTTCATTATTTGCTTAGCTTTGACATAATGTTCCTGAAATGGTGAAATGGTTTCCTGCACGCCAAATTGCGGCGAATTGTAATGCAGCTTGGATAAGTGCTTTGTTAAATGAATTACGCATTTGAGGGGCATTTTGAGTTGTTGCAGATTCCATTCTTGAGTATGCCACAGGTGCACACAGAACAAAGCTGGTATACGGTTATCACCGACGCGTTGTTCATTTCTGCTCTTAGACTGCTTTGCATGTCGTTGTAATAATCCAGTCTGTTGATATGGTTTAGAGTGTAATTCTATTGACCTACAACTTTCTCCACGCGACAATTGACTTATCGGGGATCGAGAGACGCTGCATCTAAATATTTTTAAGTACTGCCGGACTGCCAACTTGCATGAGGCAGGCGGCCGGGCATGTTTTCGCATGCACTAGCAAGAGCGAGCGAGAATGCTTTGATAGAATGCTCTTTGCTACGAGCCGGGTCTATGGTGAGAACGTTCTAAAGATAAAGAAAGGCGACTTGCTCTTTCTACTTAACCTAGACACAGACACGCTCCACGGAACGTTCCGCGCCAAATCTGCTGGTGCAAAAGATATTGTGCCAGAAGCATGGAAGGGTCGGTACCCATATCAGGTGCGTGTCTCGCGAAATGGCAAAGTGCATTCAGTTGCGAGCGCAAAAAAGATCCTGTCCACGATGGGAATCAGCTGGCGTGACACTCTGGACGGCGAACTCGCGCACTCTCTCTCCAAATATCTGGAAAACCCAAACAGCAAGCTCAAGGTGGCAAAAAAGATCGCGGACGACAAGCCAAGGCTCGAGTCCACCACTCTATGGGACTACCCACGGCAGAGCTATGGCAAGACGCAAAAAGGCAATAACAAGTATGCTGGTGTGACACCTGCTTTTGTAATTTACAACATGGTCAAGCGCTATACAGAGCCAGGAGATCTAGTGCTTGACCCAATGGCTGGCAGCGGTACGAGTATTGATGTATGCAATGAAGAGGGTCGTAGGTGCATTGCCTTTGATGTTTCGCCGACGAGGTCAGACATCAAGCAGAATGATGCGCGCAAGATCCCGCTTGCTGACGAAAGTGTCGACATGGTGTTCATCGACTCGCCGTACGGCGATAATATCGACTACAATGACCAACCTGCCAACATCGGCAAGCTTTCTGCTGAGAGCGACGAGTTTTACAAGGCGCTTGACATGGTGATGGCCGAGTGCCATAGGGTGATGAAACCTGGCAAGGTACTCGGCTGGCTGATAGGCGACCAGTGGGTGAAAAAAAAGTTTACGCCTGTCGGCTTTTACGTCTACGACAGACTCTGCAAGCATTTCGACACAGTCGACATCGTATGTGTAGCTAGGAGGAGCCAGACATCAAACACCGGCATCTGGCACAACCGCGCGCTTCGCTTCAACTTTTACTTGCGCGGTTTCAAGTACCTTTTCTTAATGAGAAAGTCAGCTGGAGAGAAAACTGAGAAAAGGAAAGTCAGCTGGACGCAGTATTCCAGAAGCTAGGGTGGATGGGGCACGAACAATAGCGATTTTGATCCAAACTGAGCTCCATCGGACATGCATAGCACAGAGCAGTATAGACAGAGGGATGAAAAACTGAACACGCCAAGTGAGACCGACACGCAGAACATTGTGGCATGGCGCTCCTATGATCTGACGTAGAAGTACCTGATGGTTAGGAAAATAGAGTCTTCCTAATCGTATATTTATCAATAAAATGTAGAGCTATTGCAGAATTCTAGCCTGTAATGAAAAATGAAGGCATTATCCATATTTCTGTCTGTTCTCCTCAATTCACAAGATTACCGCGTCCAAGATAAATAGAAAACTACAAAACTCTTACTGATAAAATTGCTAGAAAACAGATCCATTTTCGGGAAAAAGATCGGTGCAATAGCAACTGTTGCGTTGATTCTAGCGTCTGTGCTGACTTTTGGAACAACAGCAACAACCTTCAATTTTGTATCAGAAGCTAGCGCCGCTCCTGCCTGCGAAGAATTGAGCATCGCTGGCGTGTCGGCGTCAGGTCATGAAACAGTCAATCCGCCGACAAATGCAATCGATAACAGCATCAGAACCAGATGGTCCAATCTTGGCTTTGGTTCGTGGATCACGGTAGACCTAGGAAAACAAATGGCCCTATGTAGCGTAGACATTGCGTGGTACAAAGGCAATACAAGGGTAAACGAATTTACCATCTCTGTCTCAAGCGACGGCAAGAGCTACACAGAGGTCTATAGTGGCGAGAATAGTGGCACAACAGCAAACCCAGAAGAGTACAGGTTCGAAGAAGCTGCTACAGCCAGATATGTGAGAATAACCGTTACTGACATCAACAGTGGTGGCAACAGCGAATGGGTCAGCATAACTGAAATCAATGTTAACGGCTATACCACCTCGGTCTCTTCAACTGAAGATTCAGCAGATCCAACAGTCAAGATAACAAGCCCAGCTGACGACTCGACCGTCACTGCCAGTGCGAGCGGTACAATCAAAATCCAAGGTATATCGGCTGATGATACGGCGGTAAATATAGTTGAAGTGAGGATAGATGGCGGCACATATGCAACAGCTACTCCAAAAGCTCCAGGGGATTGGTCAGCATGGAGCATCGTTATGCCGATAACATCCGGCTACCACAGAATAGTCCCAAGGGCGACTGACAATGCCGGCAACCAAGCTTGGAACTCGATATATGTCACGATTGTAGAGTCAAGCACTAACAACATTGAAGAAGATGCGACAAGCCCACAGATTGCCATAACAAGCCCAGCTGACGACTCTACAGTAACTCTTGCAGGCAGCATGATCAGCATACAGGGTACAGCATCAGATTCAGGAAGTGGAATTCGCACAGTAGAGGTCAGGATAGACAGCGGATCGTATTCGCCAGCCACTCCAAAGGCACCAGGAGACTGGTCAACATGGACCATAACGTTGCCAATAACGGAAGGTGAGCGCAGGCTAGTTTCAAGAGCTACAGATAACGCAGGAAACCTAGCATGGAACTCGATATATGTCACGGTGGACATCCAGTCCTCAGGTAGAGATAGCGGAGGTAGTGGCAGTACGTCTTCCACATTGGACAAGTTTGGAATCAAAAAGATTTACCAGACAAAGTCTGGCGGAAACGAATGGTACGTCAACATGGACGACCCATACAGCGATCCAATGCTTCAGAACAGGGAGACGCTTACCAGACAATCAGACGGCTCATGGCAGGTATCTGGAGGAAGCAACGGCCAAGTGAGGCTGGAGGTCTGGTCGCCTTCAAACCAAAAGTGGCTCAACGTCGAGATTACCGGATACGCCAAGATGGTGAGTGGCTCTAACGAGCTGATACAGTGGTACTCCAGAGGCGGCCACCATTCTTCTAGCAACGAGTGCCTCGGAAGCGCTGTTAAAGCCAGGCTGTATGGCGACGGTGAGGCAAGGTGGGTCAAGGAAATCAACCACCCCGCATACACAAGCAACAGAGGATCAGTAGACGTTACAGACGAGCCGCTCAAAGGAAGGTGGGTCGGCTTCAAGGCAGTAATCTACAACTTTGTAGAAAACGGCAAGACGTACGTCAGGATGG
>JBDZWB010000153.1:0-4363 GCA_040255975.1 Nitrosopumilales archaeon | reverse complement strand
GCATCTTGACGGTGTTGACATCTAGGTCGAGCTGCTCTGCGATCAACTCTTCAGAGATGCCTGAATGGTGCAGGTTCCTCAGGGCCTCCTTTTTCTCCTCATTTACAATATTGCTTGGAGGATAGAGCGAAAGTTCGGCCTCGACTGACTTGATGTATTTCAGCACCTTTTCCACCAGCTGGTCCGCGTTGACCTTGGGTTCGGCAGAAAACACGAGCACATGGTCTTTGACTGGAACACTGAACAGCCTTACCTTGTCATATGCATAAGTGACTGATGTCAGGTTGCCAAGCTCTTGTGTAAACATCTTCCTCAAGTCCACAATGTATGCGGACTGGGCAAGGCTGATCTCAGGGCTCCTCCCCTTTAGATATTCTTCAGTGCCATTCTTTCTGGAGCTTGCATAAAGGTGGCCGGACTTTTCCATGACGCCGGCAAACCTAATCTCTGGATCTAGCGCCAAAATGTTCTTTGAAAACTGCTCTGCTTTCATGTTTAAAACCGTAAAACAGGGAATGGAATATAGGCGTTACGCGTAGCTTTCCAAAAAAAGGGAAAAGAAAAGGTTAGGCGGACTTTAGCTGGTTCGGGTCCTTTATCCTGCCCCTGCCTGTCTTTCTTGGAGCAATGTTGCCTACCTTGCGACCTGGCGGAGTTGTCCTGCCTACTGATGACTGGCGCCCGATGTGCTGGTGCCTTCCACCGCCGTGCGGGTGATAGACTGCGGCCTGGGCAATGCCCCTGACTGTTGGATACAACCTGCCATGCGCTTGCATGTACTTTGCGCGGGTGCCTGCCTTCAGGAACGGCTTTTCCTTGCGGCCTGCGCCAGCTATTGCGCCGACCATTGCCCTGCACTTTTGGTTAAGTATTAGGAACTTGCCTGATGGGAACTTTATCGTTACACCCTCGGTTCCATGGGCAAACACTACTGCGGACGACCCTGCCGACTTTATCAGCTTGCCTCCGTCGCCGGCATTCTTTTCAATGTTGCAAACGACGGTTCCGTCTGGGATCGATTCGAGTGCCATGATGTTGCCGGACCTTGCGGCCGTGCCTGTGCCAGCTTCGATGGTGCTGCCGACAATGGTGCCGTCAGGAGCCGGGACATAGGAATATTTTCCATCATCGAATAGTATCTTTGCCAGAGGTGCATCACGCCCTCTTTCATGAATAATATCAACAACCCTGCCGGTGTGATGATCTTCTAGCTTGTAATTGGGGTACTTTGCGGGCGCAATCTTGCCTACAATGATTGCCCTGAACTGCTTGCCTCCGCGGCCCCTTCTGCGTACAAGTGTTCTCTTGCCCATTTGCCAGTGAAAAAAGCCAGCAGATAGGTGATTTTAAGCTTGTGTTATTGTTTCGCCTGCTGAGCAGCCATTTCTTCCATGGCTTTTTTCATCTCTTTTGGAGAGGGATTGCGCTTGTGAGTTGCAATCCACCACTTGTGTCCAAAGGGGTCTGTTATCATGCCTGCGCGATCGCCCCAGAACTGGTCCACCATTGGCATCGTTACACTGGCACCGGCCTTAACAGCCTGATCAAAGACCTTGTCAGCATTTCTGAAGTAGACGTACAGGCCGACGGGAGTCCCGTTGAGAGACAAAGGCGAAAGGTGATTCATCTGGACATTCTCCTCTCCCAGCATGATATGCGAGTCCCCAATCATGATATCCGCGTGCATTATTTTGCCGTCAGGGCCAGGCATACGCATCTTTTCCTTTGCGCCAAGTGCCCTTTTGTAAAACTCGATAGCCTCTGCGGCGTTGCGCACTGCAAGGCCGGGAGTAACCGAATGAAATCCTTTTGGAATCGGACTGATGACCTTCTTTTTCGGGCTTGACTTTTTCCTCTTAGCCATGGCATAAAGGCGGGCATTTCAAATTAAAAAGCTTCCCTACATAGATACTGTATATTGCCGCATGTCTAAAGAATTGCTGCCAATATCTCCCATATCCACAAAAAATATATGATTTGATATACGCTTTTTACTCGTATAATGAAGAAATCACGTGTCGCCACTGTTAACCCTAAACAAAAGGGGGTTTCCCGACCAAAGCCCAATCCGAAATGGGGCCGGGAAGAGGAAACCGAGATCTTTGCGAAAAAGGTCAAGCTTTTCAGACAAGGCAAGATTTCGGAGGACGATTTTCGGCGCTTCCGCCTCCAACACGGGGCATACGGATCGCGCCTTCACATGGATTACAGCATGGTCAGGATAAAGGTGCCAGGCGGCGAAATGACGCCTGATCAGATCGAAAAGATTGCAAGCCTGTCTGAAGCCTTTTCGATAGGTTCGGCACACGTCTCTACGCGCCAGAACATACAGCTACACTGGGTGCAGCTGGAGGATGTCAGCGAGGTCATGAGGGGCCTTGTGGAAGCTGGTCTGACTACAAGGGAGGCGTGCGGCAACACCGTCCGCAACGTAATGTGCAGCCACTTTGCTGGCGTGTGCCCAAACGAGACGTTTGACGCTACTCCATACGCGATGGCTATAGCAAAATTCTTCCTGCGCAACCCGATGTGTCAGAACCTGCCGAGAAAGTTCAAGATCAACTTTGCATGCTGCGACCAGCACGGATTGGTCAGGGTCGCTGACATTGGGCTTGTGCCTGCAGTAAAGGATGACGTCAGAGGTTTCAAGGTCTTCCTTGGCGGCGGGCTTGGGGCCGCGTCGTTCATCGGCCACCAGCTAGAAGACTTTACGCCGGAGGACAGGATGCTTGCGACATGCATGGCGGCAGTTCGGCTCTTTGACAGGCACGGCAACAGGGAGAACATGGCGAGGAACAGGATGCGCTATCTGGTGCACGAGACTGGCTGGGAAAAGTTCCAAAAGATGGTCTTGAAGGAGCGCTCGATAGTAGAGATGACGACTTCATATTCGACTGCACAGTCATTTGATGTAAAGTCGCAGGAGGACACGCGGCAGCTGCCAAAGCCTCCACGCATGGCTAGGCTGCCCGTGCTCAACGAGCAGGTGACAAAGGAAAGTCCTGCATTTGAACGGTGGCTACACACAAACGTCGTCCCGCAAAAGCAGGAAGGCTATTTCACGGTCTTTGTCACGCTTGGAGCCGGCGATATCACAGCCAGCCAGCTGAGGGTGCTTGCGTCTGCAATCCGCGACTACTCTGCAGAAGGCGCTGCGAGGAACACTCCACAGCAGAACTTTGCGATACGCTACGTCCGCGGCACCGAACTGAGGGAATTTTATGAAAAACTTGCGTCTGCCGGCCTTGCTAACCCCGGTGCGCTTACAATCGCGTCTGCAGTCGGCTGCTCTGGCACAACGTCATGCAACCTCGCGATAACAAACTCGCACAGGCTGGCCAAGGAGGTGCAGCGCAAGTTCATAGAGCTTGGACTTGATACCGACGACTCGCTGCGTGACTCTACAATCAAGATCAGCGGCTGTCCCAACTCTTGCGGACAGCACGAGATCGCCACGATCGGCTTCTTTGGAGGCGCGACTAGGATGAATGATGCGATGGTCCCGACCTACACGATGCTCTTTGGCGGAAGCGCCGGCGAGCACGGCGAGCTTGGAAAGGCTGCAATGAGGGTGCCGGCAAAGCGCGTAATAGACACCGTATTGAAGGTCATCGAGCTTTACAGGCAACAGAAATCAGGAAGCGAGACCATGCACCAGTGGATCACAAGCATCACAAAGGGACGGGGAACGGGGGCGATCAAGAATATGGAAGACATGAAGACAGCCCTTGCTCAGGTGATACAGCTGCCAGCTCCTGAAAATGACCCTGACGCCTACATGGATTATGGCAGCGACGCACGGTTTTCTGCCAAGACTGCGAGAGGAGAATGCGCAGCTTGACCGGCAGGGCTGCAAAAAAGAAGAAGGCTGCAAAAACATCACCAGTCCAGCTCCCAATAATCTGCGACGCAGACACGCTGCGCTCGCTTGTGCGCAAAAAGGCCGTGCGGGTGGTTGATGTCCGCAAGGCAGATGATTACAAGCAAGAACACATACCTACCGCAGTGTCGCTGCCGCTTGCCCGAGTGCTTGAAAACGACACACCCGAAAAAATAGTGGCTATACTGCAAGAACTTGGTATTTCCGACAATATGCCCGTGGTGGTATACGACGACACGTTTGGCGCGCTTGCCGCAAGAGTTGCGTGGACGTTCCAGTACGTGGGCCACAGTAATACCGCCTTGCTTGAGATGACTTTCAGGCAGTGGAAGGAGCTGGGGCTAGAAACTGAAAGGCAGGTCAGAACTTTTCCAAAATCAAAGCATTCGCTAAACATTAAAAAGAAAATCTATGCCGATGCTCCCTACGTCGAGACGGCCAAGACTCAGCAGGGCAAGCTCCTAGTCGATTCAAGGGAGCGGC
>JBDZWB010000152.1:0-4368 GCA_040255975.1 Nitrosopumilales archaeon | reverse complement strand
ACGTCCCCGCTCTATGAAGTTGCTATCGATGACCTTGGATCCAGACTCTGTCCTGTAGGCGCCGACAACATTATGCGGCACGTTTGAGTCGTTGAACCATCTAATGGTCGTTCCTGCATCAACGGTGACGGTATCTGGCATGAACATGTTCATCCCAGCATATACCAGATTCTGCCTTAACGTTTCTTCTATGAGTCTTTTTGATTCGGATATGCTTGTGACCTGCTGTGTGTCCATATTGACAATGACGTTCCAGATCTGCTGATGAGATTCGCCCTGTTTGCCTTCCAAGCTGGCAAAGTCAGCAGAGCTTGAATACGCAGTGCCGTCGACGATTTGCCAGTTAACCGTAATAATGACTTGCCCACCGGAACTGTGAATGGCTTCTCCGCTGGAAGTCATCAAAAGAGTTGGTTGCACAGCCGCTATGGTGACTGCTTTTCCCATCGCTTGATCGAGCGTCTGCTGAACGCGGGTATCATTCAACGCAATGTATAGCGCCTCTTTTGCAGCATTGTTTATGGCGTAAATGTACGTGTTGTCGTCAGGCGTAGGTTCCCTTATGACAATGATTCCAGAATCGAGAGTCAAGTTCCCTGCAGATAGTGGGCGGAAGTCTCTGGCATGCTCTTCCGGCAGAGAGCGGGTTAATATCAGCACGCCACCGATCACCAAGAATGCCGATATTATGCCGACCAGAAGAAGCAGGTCTCTTTTCACATTAATCCGATGAGCGAGAGGTTATATCTGCTAATCTAGTTATTTGCACAGGTTCTTTTCCTTGTGGTCGTGAAAATGCATCTGGCAAAAATCATTGTTGCAGTCGTAGCAGTGCCAGCCAGATAGCGTGTAGCAAACCATGCACTTGCCTATTGGCTTGTTGTAGTCATAATCCTTACGAGGTTTTGCAGAGGATGGTTTTTGCTGCCTTGGCTGTGGCTTCATTTGTTGTGCCTCAGAGGAGTGGATAAGATTGCATCAATTAGGTTACCTCAAAAATAGCCGATGATGTTGAAGCCGTATCGTCCAACACTCTCAATTAACGAAGCTATTATTTAAGCATTAACGTCACATCTGAAGATTTATTTATCTTTCAGCAATGCTATGAATCCGCAATGGCTGCAGCCAAGGGCAAGACAATAATCGAGGTAACAGTCGTAGGGCCTGACAGAAAGGGCGTCGTTGCAGACATTACCAACTTTATCTTCAAAAATAGCGGCAACATCGAAAAGATAAACCAGAATGTTGTCAGGGGCCTTTTTGGCATGCAGCTTGAAGCATCGTTTGCAGAGATTGACAGAAAGCAGCTTGACGAAGGCCTGAAGCAGCTGGCGAAAAAGCTGGCCATGGAGATCAAGGTCCACTATCAGGAGCCAAACAGGCTACAGAACGTGGCGATTTTTGTCAGCAAGGAGCCTCATTGCATAGAACTGATACTTGATGCAAAGAAAAAGGGTGAGATAAAGGCCAATATTCCAGTCATAATTGGAAGCGACAACACTCTAAAGTCAATGGCCGATTCCGCTGGGATACCGTTTCACGCGGTGGCACATACCGATCAGGCCGAGGCTGAAAACAAGATCCTGCAGCTCATCGACCAGTACAACATAGATCTGATAGTTCTTGCAAGATACATGCGCATCCTGACCCCGAACTTTGTCTGGCGCTACCCGAACAGGATAATCAATATACATCCATCGCTTCTACCTGCATTCCCTGGCGCATACGCCTATGTTCAGGCATATGAGCGGGGCGCAAAAATAGTAGGCTGCACGGCCCACTTTGTGACAGAAGACCTCGATCAAGGACCGATAATTAGCCAGGAATCGTTCAAGGTGTCAAAGAATGACACACTTGACACTATCAAGAAAAAGGGGCAGGAGATGGAGGCGGCTACATTACTTGACGCTGTGAGGCTCTATCTTGAAAACAAGCTCGAAGTGTACTGGGGCAAGGTCTATATCAAAGGCGAAAATGAAGCAAAGACCAAAAAGTAGTTAATGCGGCCAGGCGTGCCTTTTCATGTATATGTCGGTGCCGGTCTTTGGCATGAGCGAGCGCGACTTTGGAATGACGCTCAAAAAAGTCAGGAGGGCGATAATCCCTGTCGGCTCGCTCGAACAGCACGGAATGCATCTCCCTGTATCGACAGATTCGCTCATTGCTGAATATATTGCAAGGATTGTCTCCGACCAAGTCGGAGCATTTGTCCTGCCCGTGATTTCATACGGAGTTTCGTTCGAGCACAAGCCGATGTTCAACGTGTCGCTTCACAACTCGACGCTTTCTACAATGCTCTGTGACGCATGCATTTCGCTTGCTGAAAATGGGATAAAGGAAATAATAATCCTAAATGGTCATCATGGCAACATGGGCGCGATGCAATACATCGCACAAGAGCTGCATGGCAAACTGCCAAAAGTCACGCGTGTGCATACCCTCCACTACTGGCACATGATGAAGAGCGAGTTTGACCATGCCGGCGAAGTTGAAACCTCGCTAGTGCTTGCCATTGCGCCCGAGCTCGTCAGGATGGACTTGGCAGTACCTAATTCAAAGAAACTATCAAAGTCAAAAGCAGCCTATAGCAGTATCACCAATGCCCCAGGATCATTTCCCAAGGTAACGGGCAATGGCGTTTGGGGTGACCCTAGAAAGGCTACCCCCACAAAAGGGGAAAAGTTGATTCAGGAAATTACTTCTGGTCTTGTCAAGACGATCAGAGAGCTAGGCTGAAAAATTGCGCATTGCTGTAGTTTAACTTTAATATATGCCTACATTGCGCTCTACCTGTAGATATATGTCTGTAGATATGGCGGTTAAGGTTCTGGATGAGAGCCTTGGAAAAGTCGTGCTTATCAAATTGAAGGGCGGTAAAGTGATCAGGGGCAACCTGCATGGCTTTGACCAGCACATGAACCTGTTGCTCGAAGACTCTGTTGAAATCCTTGAAGAAGGCAAATCCAATGATCTTGGCACCATAGTTGTCAGGGGAGACAACGTGGTGATAATTTCACCGCCGCCAAAGTAGTTGCAAGGAGGAATATGAGGAATGACGAAAGGCACTACTTCGATGGGCAAGTTCACCCGCAAAAAGACGCACATACGCTGCAGAAGGTGCGGCCACAACTCGTTCCACAAGCGAGGCAAGCAGTGTTCAAAGTGTGGATATCCAGATCCAAAAATGCGCAAGTATTCGTGGATTAAGCGGCAGGTCATCTGATACAAACAGAAAGCTTTTCTTCTAGCTTCTACAAAGACAATCTATAATGTCCGCTGAAATAGCCGTTATTGCAGGCACCTCTGTTGCCGGCGCGATATCGGCTGCAGTTATTGAGAGGATGTCTCGTGCAAAGGATGGCAAAAAGCAGAGACGATCATCCAGTGCGGCTAGGGCAGAGCTGCTCTCTCTGCTGTTTGAGAAGAACCTTGCGGCGGAAGCCATCACACGCGTCTATGAAGCGTCACAGGAGGGTAGGATAGACAGGCTAGAACGCGACAGGCTGTTGCTAAAGTACAAGCAACAACTCGATTCTCTTAACCAGAGGATTGCTCTGGCGCAGCCGGCTGCAGACTTTGCAGACATGACAGAACTCCGAAACAACCTTGTATCACTGCTTGAAAATAAGATCTCTGCACTTGATCAAAAGCTGTTGGAGATGAGATCTGGCGTCCCACATGATGCAGTGGACGCAAAGGTTCAAAAGATAATTGCCGAGACTTCGAAGGTTCAGGCAGCTCCTGTTGAGCAAAAGCCCTTCAAAGCCGAGGAAAAGAGCATCGACCAACTGCAAAAAGAGATCATGCAGGCTCTCCAACGCCTTGAGCAGGTAGAGATAGACAAAGACTAGGCCACGATTGTAAGCGCTTTTGACAATACATAAAACGTAGCCGGCAGAATTCCGACCGGTTCGCCGTCTATCGTGACCGTCACCTCTCTCTCGTTTGACTTTATGACAACTTTTTTTGCCTTTGCGTAAATTATGTTGTCTTCTTTTTCATAGTTCCCATCCTTGATGTTGAGCAGCTCATCCAGAGCCTTAAAGCTACCAGAATCCTTCATTATTACAAGGTCGAACATGCCGTCGTTGACGCTGGCTTCGGGCGCAGCCATAAAGCCACCACCCAAGAATTTCCCATTGGCAACGATTCCCATTGTCATGTTGGTGGACTTTTTCCGTCCATCTATGAACACCTCACACAGATTGCTTTCATAACTTGGCACGGTGGATATTATGGCAGCCGCAGTCGATACTAGCCTGCTCTTTAATTTGCTCCTCACTTTCTTTGACCTGTCAATGATTTCTGCCCCAAGGCCAATTTCTGCGGCGTTGAGAAAGACTCTGGGATTGGTGCGGGAACCAGTAT
>JBDZWB010000151.1:0-4385 GCA_040255975.1 Nitrosopumilales archaeon | reverse complement strand
CCAAATTGAGCTAGAGCAGCCGGAGGATTCCGACGACGTCAAGATGACATACATCAAGCAGGAACAACAACAACAGCAGCCATAAATAACGCGATTATCCAACTAAAACCAGCTTGCGCGAGTCATTTCCAGAACAAGAAGTAGCCGCACGGATTGAAGCGGCCCTCTATTCTGCAGGCAGGCCGCTGGCAGTCGATGAGCTGATACGGGCGTCCGGCACAAATTCCAAAGAAAAGACCCTGCGCATAGTCAATGAACTCGTGAAAAAGACCAAGGCTACGTTCAAGGCTATAGAGATCGCACAGCTGGAGGACGGCACATACGTGCTGCAACTGCGGCCTGAATACACTCCGCTTGTAAGAAAGTTTGCCCAGCACCCACTGATACCATCTGCCGCGCTCAAGACGCTGTCCTACATCGCATACGAGCAGCCAGTCACTTCAAAGAGGCTGGTCCAGATCAGGGGAAGCCAGGTCTATTCGCATGTCAAGATATTGGAGCAGTTGCAGTTTGTAGAACACGAAAACCTGGGCAGGCTCAAGGTGTACCGCACGACGCCCAAGTTTCAGGCTTACTTTGGCATAACCGACCTGAACGCAATGAAGAGCAAGCTGGTGGCCACCAGCAACAAGCAGGCACCGCCTGCCCCGCGAGCCGCAGCAACAACAGCAACAGCAGCAACAGCAAGCCCGCCTCAGCCTCCAGAAAAGTCTTAATTAGAGTGGGAAATTACCTACTGCACTGCTATGCGAAAATCGATAGAGAACCTTGCGGGCCGCAAACTGACTGGCGGGCGGAAGGTCGCCATGAGAGGAAGACGCAAGTTTGAGATTGACAGGTATCCAAATGAAGCCGTAGTGGGCGCCACCCAGGTTGTTGCAAGAAGGGCGCGCGGAGGAAACGTCAAGGCAGCCTTCAAGACCGCCGAGTTTGCAAACGTAGTCGACAGGGAAGCCAAGAAGGTCAGCAAGGTCAAGATACTGAAGGTTAGCAAGAACCCTGCAAACAGGGACTATGAAAGAAGAGGCGTTATCAGCAAGGGTGCAGTCATTGAGACAGAAAGCGGCCCTGCGGTAGTCATGTCCCGGCCGGGGCAGGACGGAGTCGTCAACGCCGTCTTGGTCAAGGAAGCAGCCAAGACCTCTTGATTCTTCGATAACTGTTAAGAGACATTCAAGTCTCTTTCACTCTGTGGACGTACTGTGGGACGGTTCAGATCCGACAGACCAGAATTCTTGCCCTTATCCCGTAAACTTTGAATGCACGCCCGCGCCGGCCGAAACTCTCAACTCGCTAGAATCCGGAAGGCTCTTGTTTGAAGTCCAGCTTGGAACTGGCATAAAATCAGTTTCTGCCAAGATCATCAACAACGCAAAGTTAGAGAACCTTCAGAGAGTAGAGTGCACAAGCGAACTGAAGCACAAGACGACTCTGTTGACAAGACTCGTTCCAGAGGGCAGGCAGCCCGGCAGGTGGAAGGGAGAGCTGAGCATCCCTGCCAGCTGGATGGAGGGTGGCACCAGGACCTATGAGAGGACGGGTGCTGCCAGCCCAAAGAGCGAAAAGAACCTTTACACCCTGGAGATCACTTATGCACTTGAGAGCGGCAACAACTGCACTGCGCGGTTTTTCTCGGAGGACACGTTCCACTGGCAGCCGCAGCAAAGACCGTCAATGTAGCGCTCTCAACATTGTTTATAAAAGCCTCAGAACATACGGGGAATGGAACTTGAAGGACTATGACCACGTCGTGCTCTGGCTCGACTATTTTAACAAGAATCTCAAGAGGCGCCAGGGACGCAAGGTGAACAGGGAGCAGGCGGTGTTTGACCCGACAGTGCAAGAACTTGCAGATGCGGCAAGGGCCGCCGGGCTGCAATTCTCTGATCAAGAGATGAACAGCGAGGCGAGGTTCCCCCGAAGGTCGTTTGTCAAGTCCGGATACGTCATGGTGGCGAAAAAGGAAGGGATGAAAAAGTCGCAAATAATCGACGCCGTTGCAGACAGGATGCTGCAGAAAAGGAACAAGCAAAAATCCAGCAAGAAATAGAAAATTTTGATCATCAAAAATTTCCGGACAGCGATGCCATAATCTTGTTTATCGAAATACAAACAATTATTGACAAAAGCTTATGATAGCAAGTGTGAAGATTATGCCTCTTACCAAAGTGGGGGAGATCGGGGAAGTTATGCATTTAGCAAAAAGTGGAAGGTTGATAGTCAAACTCAACGCTGCGGGCGCTGGCGTCAAGGCCGGCGAACTGTTCGTTGATGGGTCGGGCAAGAGGGTAGGCAGGGTGGCAGAGTTGATAGGTCCGGTGAACGCGCCGTACGCGTCGGTCATACCAATGACTGACAGGACGAGCAGGCTTGTCGGTGCCAAGGTTTTCAGCGGGGGATTTGCCAAACCGTTCCGCAGCCAGGGCAGGGGCTCTGGCAAAAGGGCGAGGTAATGGACAATGACTACCGCAGAATATTATACCCAGTGCTCAGAGTGCGGGGCCAACCTCATTCAGGACCCAAGCAAGGGAGAATACATTTGCGAGAGATGCGGGTGCGTGGCCATGGACCAGGTGGAGGACTTTGGTCGGGAATCAAACGCCACCGACTTTGAAGAAAAATCCAAGAACACGAGAGCAAGCGGCTCTACCAGCTTCGCGCTTCACGATTATGGCCTGAGGACCGAGATTGCCTACGGCTCAAAGGACTATGCCGGCAAGTCAATCGATTACCACATGGCCGAAACCATGAACAGCATCCGCAAGTGGCACATCCGGAGCAGGATCGTCTCGCCTCAAGAGCGCAGACTTTCAAACGTCCTGACAAAGATAAACGAAACGTGCGCAGCAATGTCGCTTCCAAAACTGCTGGTTGAGACGTCAGCCGTCCTTTACCGGAATTTTGAGAGCAGCTGCGAGGCAAAGGGCAAGTCGATTGCCTGCATGGCCGCAGCGACCATCTACCTTGCATGCAAAAAGTGCTCGGTAGTGCGCTCACTTGAAGAAATCGTCCAGGCAACAGGCATTACAGATCAGGACAGGTCAAACGTCAAGCTGGCGTCGAAATACTACAGGATGATGGTGATGGAGATGGGCGTGTTTACAGAACAAGCTCCAGTCCAGTCACAAACTACTTCCCAACCTACTCCGCAGGCGCAGTCAGTCGCCCTTGCAATAGATCACTATATTTCAAAACTGGCTAACATGGCCAAGATCGACACAAAGGTGGAAAGGCTAGCGATAGACATCGCACACAAGACCGACGATCACATGCTTGCCGACGGAAAGGCTCCAAACGGCCTTGCAGCGGCATACATCTATATCGCCTCGATGCTGATTGGGGTCAACATACTCCAGCGCGATGTGTCCAGCCTCTCCGGCGTCACCGAAGTCACGATCAGGAACAGGTGCAAGGACATCCTGACCGGTTTCAAGCTGACGGTGACTGTCAGGCCGCAGCAGTCCCGCCCATCACTCTAATCGTTTAAAAAGGAGAGACTCTATAATCTGGCAATGCTGTGTAGAGCTTGCGGAGCAGAAATGCTTGCTACCGAATACTGCCCTTCCTGCAACGAAGCGGTTCTGTGGAAGTGTAGCAGTTGCGAAAAAGAAAACGACAAGTCAGTGCACACCTACCATCCGCCGAAACCAGAGTCGTCAAAGACGGCTTCAGTCGTCGGGACGCTCATTAGCCTTGTTTCGGGCCTGTACCTAATAGTGCCCGTGTGATCAGCCGGGTTTTTCTTCCTCTCTTTTTCTTCTTATCCGCAGATATATCGCGGCGCCGACAAGCACGGCAAGGCCTGCAAGAAGGATCAAGAAGGTGCTTTCGTCCCTGACGCTGCCTTCCGGCAGCAGCTGGAGCGTCGTAAACATGGCTTAGCAAAAGGCTTTTCTAGATTTATACCCTAACGTTTGCCCGCTTGCAGCTAGAATACGTCAATCCTCTCGCCGGCCTTGCCATGGTGGTAATCGGTCTCTTTGTGATGATCTTTATCCACTGGATCTATGGCATAACGCCTGTGGCAGTCGGCCTCGTGCTCGTCGCATACTATAGAAAGTATCTTTTCCAGATGCTCGGGACGGCCTATTAGCCCAGCATCTTGATGGCTGCTGGAATCACGTCGGCGCCCATAAGCAGACCGAGACTGCCGCGCTTGCCATAGTTCTCTGTGAACCTTGCACTTCCGTCCTGCTTGACCCTGCTGCTGGATATGAGCAGGGGTACCGGGTCGTCGCTATGGCCCTTCTTTACGCAGGGGGTAGAGTGGTCGCCCGAAACTACAATGGCGAAATCATTTTTCAGCTCACGGATCAAAGTGCCAAAGAATCGCTTGTCAATGTCTTCAATGTTCTTTTTCTTGCCGCGTGCATCGCCATCATGTC
>JBDZWB010000150.1:0-4395 GCA_040255975.1 Nitrosopumilales archaeon | reverse complement strand
TGGACTTTTCGCAACAGCGTTTAGTCTTGCGCCAGCAGTTGCGCAGAATGCCACCACTGGCACAAACGCGACAAGCACGAACGCTACAAGCAGCAACACAACAGGAGCAACTAACGCCACAACCGGCACAACCACAAACGCAACAGGTGGAGAGACATTTTCAGCAAGTGGTTCTATTGCTACTCTGATCTTTGACACTGGAGAAACAACTACCACAAGTGAAGTTGAGAATGACACAACCACCGCTACTAATGATACAGGCATGAGTGGAAATATGACAACATCAGACAACATGACATCATCGTTAGGCGACAACACCACGACAATGATGCCACAGGTCATAACAGGAGACAACGCTACTGGTTCAAGTAACATGACAGGCATGGACAACGCTACGTCATCAACATCTAATGAAACAGCACCGGCTGCCGAAGAAATAGCACCACCCTATGTGCTATCTGGAGACTGGAATCTGGATGTTCAGGATGGCAGTGTAAGCGACTTTGCAGCCAACTTTACCATGGTACACATAGATGGAACAGAACGTCATTCACATGACCTGAGCAACTTTGTATCCTCCAATTCGTCAACAATAGACACCAGTGCGGAAGGAACATCTTTCATCTTCGGTACAGTGGATGTTGCCACCGATGGCGAGCAAAGATGGACTGGTGTGGATGCGCTGATAATCATTGAAAGGAACAATGTGATCAGCCTCTCGCTGGCAACCGAAGACACTGACGACCACTTCATGGGACAGCCTATCTATGGAGTAGTCGACTCAATGACTGACGAAAACGGCAACGAAATGATCGACACAGGCACTTCAACAGCCGGCAACGCAACAGGTGGGGCAACTGGCGGAAACATGACAGCCGACGGCAATCAGACTGGGGATAATCAGACTGACGGCGGATTCCTCGGTAACCTGACCGGTGGAGTGCAAGACCTCTTTAACAGCACAGGGCAGTAAATGAAACTCTTGCTGGTGACAGCAAGAATATCTTTTTTCTTTTTCGGTGTATCAAGGAGCGCTGTTCTAGATGCTATGTTACCATTTTTTGCCTGCTGTCTGCCTCATGTGGTAGTAAAGGTATTGCTGAGCATAACCTGCATATCTGCCAAAATACCTCTTTGCACTGCCAGAAAGCTCTTCGTATTGATGTAGCGTAAGTTTTTCTCCAAATTTTTTCTCATGCAGCCAGCTATAGTTGCTTGCAAGTGCTCTGGCAATCCATATGTCTATGGGGAAAGCTTCGAGCTTTTCAAGAGAAAACAAGAGTATGCAGTCGGCTATCTTGTTACCTATCCCGTATATTTGCAACAATTCTTTTTTCGCTCCTTCATAGCTAGCAGCTCTTAGCGCGTTGCAGTCAAGCTGTCCAGAAGTGATGGCATGAGCGACTGCCTTGACCGCTTTTGTTCTGTATCCCAATCCGCATGTCCTTAGTTCGTTGCTGCTTGCCCTGTCGATGGCTTTGGCAGATGGAAATGTGAAAAATTCCATACCATCAGCCTTGACTCTCTTGCCGAATTTTCTTGTCAGGCTGTAAAGCATTCTGCGGATCATTGGAATATTGGTGTTGCTGGCACATACAAACGAAAAAAGACACTGGTGGGGGTCCTGCCTCATGAGGCGGAGACCTGGATACATCTTTACAAGCTTGTGCACGAGCGAGTCACGAGATATTTCGCTGAATATCTGCGTTACATCGTCATCCAGCCTGAATATTCTGTAATTCCACATCCTGTCTTCGGGAAACGAAGAGAATTCTAGGTGCTCTCCTACCTGCGCTATCTTGACAATGTGCTCGCCTTCAACGCCATACCAAAAATCACCGCGCTTTTCCCAGAGAAAGACCTGACCACTGTTTATGCTAGTTATGGGATCAAAGTGATGGTAAAGCGACTGCAAGTCTGTTAGGCAATTTCTATGATCCTTATTGAACTTTTTCATAACAGTAGCTCAGAGTAGTATTTCTTCATCCTGGCATCTTACAGTCAGTTCCGTCTAGACTCTTCATCGCCTGCATTTGCGGGCATTATTGTTTTATTTACAGTTTCGTTTCTCTACCAGTACCGTTAAATAAATGACATACGTGTTTTCGTGCTATATGAGCTCTAACGATTCCACTGATCCAGTTGAAGCTTTCAAGAAGGCGATCGAGAAAGGCAGTGAAGCACAAAAGGACTTTCTAAAGCAATTCACAAACATACAGCAAGACACAATGCAGAACTACTTTACCGTGCTCCGTGGCCTGACCTTCTATAATGCAATGTTCAAGACTACTGTTCAGAGCGGTGGAAGGATTTCGATTCCCGAAGCCGAAAGACAGGCGCTTAATATTGAAGACGGCGATCTGGTTCAGGTGATCGTGGTGCCGATAGAACGGAAGCGCAAGAACCCAAAGGAATCTTGATTACTATTCGCTTCCAACTAGGAACTTTAACACCAGCTTGTTAAACGTCATAGGTTTTTCCACATAAGGTGTGTGGCCACAGTTCTTTATGACGACAAGCTCGTGATCGGGGATCTCGCTGTACTCTTTGGCATATTGTACTGGTATCATCCTGTCAGTTTCGCCCCACACCAGCAGGGTCGGTGAAATTATCTTTCCAATCCTTCCCTGAAGCTTGGGTGCATGTCTCATGCCAAGCAGGGTGGACATAAAGGCATACTTTGCATTTGGAAGCCTCATTCTGTTTACAAAATCCATCACAATCTCTTCCGTTACCGCATCAGGGTCATGAGCCATCTCTTTGAAGGCCCTTAACGCATTTTCATAAGTTGGATAAAGGGCGGCCATGATGTAGCCATCCAAGGTTGGAGTGGACGTGCGCATCATCCCTGCAGGTGCTGCCAACACTACCTTGTCTACCCTACGATTGAATTCAATGGCAAATTCCGTCGCCAGATGACCACCAAACGATGAGCCTATCATGTTCGCCTTTGGAATGTCAAGGCTGTCAAGAAAACCGTGTAAAAAGTCAACAAAGAAATCCATCGTATATTCGACGGTGGGCTTGTCACTGTACCCAAAACCGATAATGTCCGGCGTTATCACGTGAAAATATTTTGCCAGAGTTGGAATTACACGAGACCAGCGTTCAGCAGAAGCGCCAATGCCATGCAGCAGCACCAGAGGCTTGGTGTCACGCGAGCCATGCTCGAGATATCTTATGGCATAGCCATTGACATAAGTCAGCTTTTGCGGCGTTGACTGCTCAAGCAATCAGCGGTACTATTGTACCTCACTTAATATATTTATGCAGTAGCCAGTCCATACTGTCCAACCACGAATTTTCCTACATTGAAGTACTGTTTCTGATATTGGTGCTCCAAGTACTTTTCTATCTCTTTTCTTCTCTTCTGTTCCAGCAGGAGGCCTGCTTGGTTTCTTGCCCTATCCAGGTGGTTGAAAATTATCATGTATGGCATCCTATCCAACAGCTTTCTTATTGATGCACAAATCCTCTGTAATACTGCATCTCTGACCTTTGAAATGCCCTGCAGTTGCTCGATACACGTCTTTGAATCGCTCCTGATGTTCACTATGATCTGCTTCTTTTTCTGATAGCTGGCCAACATGCTTATCTGGCGTTGGTTTTTCACGATGGCAAAATAAATCGCCAACATCTCCATTCTCTGTACTCCGTATCTTTCATTTTTTGCCGGAGGGCGAAGAACTTTGACTTCTTGTTTTCCTGTATAATGATTGTACCAAGCGATGTAACCGGACGGGGATCCATCGGCATCTATCGTGATGCTTGACAGCCGCATCCGTAACGTAATATTGACAAACTACCTTAAGACTCTATCTACGCAGAAAACTTTAGCTACATACTCAACTATGTGAGACCAACATTTTCTGTTCAAAATCTTGGCTGCTCGGGATTTCTAGCCATTCTGTTGCCATAATGAGCATATTTTTCAAGGAAATAATTAGCATTCTTGCGTACGATGTCGCGGAATAGGTGTGGATATGCCTTGAATGCCGGTGTATCGGATTCGTAGTGACCACACTTCCAGCAAATCCATTCAATCCACCTGCCGTCGCGATATTCGTAGAGCTTGCGACTGCATGCAGGGCATTCGTTCATCCTCCTACAATCGACGGATGTCTTTTCTATCTGCATACTCAAGCATTTTCGATTACTAGCTAAAAATTATGACAGAATGCCTCAAGTTAGTTTAAATTTATCCATAATGATTTTTTTGCTGTTGAGCGCTCAAAAGCAGGTTTCTGTCTCGTTGGCAGAAAACGCCGTAGCGGCAGGCGAGGAACTACACGGGACGGTGGTTATCAACTACACCGGCAGGTTTGACAGTCTCGTGATCAATTCTCAAATTGAAAACTCGAGTGATGTGTTCTCATACGTGAACCTCAATGGAAA